>CAXTUO010000052.1:0-10794 GCA_964247175.1 uncultured Acetobacteraceae bacterium
CCTCCTCCGTCAGCCCGCGATCACGGTGGCCGCTGGCGTCACCGAGGCGGCCGTCGCTCGCTGCCCGGGGTCGGCACGGTCACGCTCGCCACCTTGCTCACGCAGGCGGGTGATCCGCTCGCGCGCTGCGGACCCTTTCGGGTGTGGCGCCGGTGACCAAGCGCAGCGGCAAGACCTGCATCGTCGTCATGCGCTACGCCGCCCAGGTGCGGTTGCGCCAGGCCGTGTTCCATTGGGCCCGCGTCGCCATTCTGCACGATCCCAAAAGCCGCAGCCGCTACGACGCCCTACGGCCGCGCGGTCACTCCTACGGCCGCGCGCTGCGTGGCGTCGCCGACCGGCTGCTCGGGGTCGCTTGCGTCCTGCTGAAGCGTCGCACTCTGTTCGACCCCGCCCACGGCACGGCGGCAGAACCGTGAGCCGGAGGCATCCCTTCGTTCTCTGATCGTGCCCCATTTTGCAAACTCTGTTTACCCGCTTTCGATGCGATCAGGACTGGCGTGGCTGTTCAGTGTGTCTCGCGGCTTGACCGCAGCTCTATCAGCAGGTCAGCCAAATGGACACCGGAAACGGCGAGTTCGGGGTGGGGTGACGGTCCTATGGCGCTTCCAAAAGCGTTCTACCCTGATCAAGCCAACTGTAATCCGTTACGTGACGGATTACAGACGCTTTTGCGATGTTGCAGGCGCGACCAGGACATCTCGGCAGCAGCTCCAAAGCGCGCTTTCGGGATGCTGTTCAAGTTTCTCGGTTCGGCTGGAGCGCCGTTTCTCCGTCCCGGCCTGCACGACACGAGAGCGCCGCGCGGAGCGGCGGTCAAGACTGGCCGCAGGCCATCGCCGAAGGCGGCGCGAAGCGGTCTTGACGGTTGCGAGCACGGCGCGAGGCTTGATCAGGTCGGAAGCTACTTGTGCTGCCGGGTCATGGTCCCGACCAGCTTGCAGCCGAGCGCCGCGCGCTGCCGGTGTCCAAGAGGCCGCGAAGTGGCACCGGCGCGACGTGCCGGCGCGCAACGTCCTGGACAGCGCGAACACGGCGCTATGCTCGACGGATCGGGAAGACGCACTCCATCTCAGGGCACACGGGGCGTCTCCAACCCCTCATCAAGCGCTTGACGGCAGGTAGGAAGTTCCATCTGCGGGAGATCCGCTAACTTCCCACGATTTAGCGTGGTCTCGTGGCCAGACGCCACACGGGCGCGTCCACCTTCGTGGATCTCGGCGCCGCCACCTGGCGCGGTCCGGTGGGCAGGCCGGCGCGCGAAAAGCGGGGCGGGTGCGATCAACGGCCATTCACAGCAGCGTGTCATATCCTAAGAAACCGACGGTGTCACCCCGGACAACGCTTGTCACGTCATCGATAATCTCGGCCAGGCCGTCCGTCTGCGTCAGCGAAGTGAGCACGCCGGCGCCCTCGATCATATGCTTGTGGGCGTGCAGCGTGCCGTCCGGCCTTGGCGCCAGACGGACCCGCACATACTCTCGCCGGCCGGCCTTCTTGCGGTAATCGAATGCGGCCTGGACCGGGACGGCCAATGGCGTCCGAACCGCGGCGCCCCCCAGGGCCGCGATCATCGGATGGGCGATCCGGACGAAAGTGACGAACGCGGCGACCGGATTGCCGGGCAAGCCCAGGAACGGAACGCCGCCGACCTCGCCCATCGCCACCGGGCGCCCGGGCTTGATCGCCAGGCGCCAGAATACCAAGCGTCCCGCTGCCTCGACCGCCGCCCGCACATGGTCCTGCTCGCCGGCCGACACGCCGCCAGAGGTCAAGACCAAGTCGTGCCCACGCGATGCGGCGTTCAGCCCAGCGGTGATCGCCACCTGGTCGTCGGGCAGGATGCCGAGGTCGGTCACCACGGCGCCGGCGCGCCGGGCCAAGGCCGCGAGCAGGATGCGGTTGCTGTCGAAGCGTTGCGCCGGGCCGGGGCGGCCGCCGGGATCGACCAGCTCGGCACCCGTCGAGAACAGCGCGACGCGAACCCGGGTCCGGACCGAAAGCGTCTGCTGGCCGAGCGCCGCAGCCAGGGCCAGGTGCTGCGGCCGGAGGCGTGTCCCGGCCAGGAGGGCGTGCGCGCCGGCCGCGATGTCCTCGCCGGCCGGGCGCGTGTTGGCGCCTGTCCGCAGGCCCGGGGGGAACCGGATGCTGTCGCCAGCCGCCTCCACATCCTCCTGCATGAAGACGGTGTCGGCGCCCAGCGGCAGCGCGGCGCCGGTGAAGATGCGAACCGCCGTCCCGGGCGGCAAGGGATGGGCGGCGCTGCCGGCCGCCAGGCGCCCTGACACGCGGAGCAGGGGCCCGTGGGCCAGGTCTTCGAGCCGGACTGCGTAGCCGTCCACGGCCGAGTTGGCGAAAGGAGGGAGATCGACCGGCGCCGTCAGGTCGGAAGCCAGCACCCGTCCATCCGCGTCGGCCAGCGGCAGCCGCTCGGTCCCGCTGCTGCAGGCCACGGCGTCCGCAATCAACGCCAACGCCGCATCGATGCTTTGCAGCCTCCCGCCGAAAGCGAAGCAATCGTCGGAGAGTTGCGCCATCAGCGAGATACGATCACGAAGCTGTTCCTTTTGAACGCGGGGGCGGGCCTAACGGCCCGTCTCTTGAGACAATGCCATGGATGGCGAACCACTGAACGTCGTCATACACCACCGAGATGAATGCGCAGAAACCGTAGAGGAGCACCATGACTGGAGCGATGCCGGGAGGGGTTCTGAAGTTTGAACATCCGGCGCAGGCGTGCGAAAGCCACTCCCGAGAGCGGCGAGGCCCTGCCGCAGGCCAAGCATGACATCGGCACACTACTGGGCGACCGGCCGCGGGATCGGCAGCACCTGATCGAGCACCTGCGCCTCATCCAGGAAACAAATGGCACCGGATCTCCGCCGCACATCCAGCGGCGCGGCGCAAAGCGCCGGGAAAGTCGGTCAATCGGCAGGGCGGCCCGGTAAAGGGTGGAAAGCGACCGACCGCCCCGCTTGCCCGGACCTTGGAACGACCGTGGGGACAAGGACGGCGGCGCGACCCGGATCTGCCCCTCGCTTAACCAGATCGCCAGCCCTCCCGCCGCTGTGACCGCCGACGTCGCCTACAGCGCCAAGCCGGCCAGGATCGCGCCGGTCCTCGGCTCAGCTCTCGGCAACCTCGAACCCCCGCGCACGCAGGGACGCCCGCGTCGAGGACAGACGCAGCACCTCCAGGAAGCGCTGCACCGGGGCGCGGTCCAGCCGGGCGGCGGGCATGACGAAGTCGTACTGCTCCGCCTGCAGCGGCAGGAAGCCCAGTCCGTACTCGGCCGCCACCGTCTGGATCGCGACGCCCCAATCCGCCCGGCCCTGCGCGACCGCCACCGCCACTGCGTTGTGCGACTTGGTTTGCGCCGAGTAGCCCGGCGGGCGCGCCCCGCCGAGCACCCGGTCGATCAGGATGCGCGTGCCCGAACCTGCGTTGCGGTTGACCATCAGCGCGCCCTCCACATGCAGGGCCGCCGCCGCGACCGACAGCCCGCGGAACCGCGCGTCATCCGGCCGGAACACGACGCCCTGCAAGCGGCCATAGCCCGGCGCCAGCTGCAGCGCGTCGGTCAGGAACGGACGGTTATACTCGCCGCTTGCCGGGTCCATCAGATGGATGCCCGCCAGGTCGCACTCCCCCCGGCGCGCCGCGGCCAAGCCTCCGGAGCTGCCGACGGCGAGCGATTTCACGGTCAACCCCTCCTGCTCCAACAAGCCGATGAGCAGGTCGAGGCCCACGCAATGGCTGCCGATCACCACCAGATCCGCCGCCGCCGCCGCGGCCGTGCCGATCAACTGCACGCGAACCGCCGTGCCCGCCGGCAGCCCCTCCGTCAGCGCCGGGACGGCGAAGAAGCCGTCTGCCTGGGCGAAGCCGGTGACGGCGCCTGAACCCTTCGCGGTGGGGTAGGCGAGCAACCCGCCGTCCGGCGCCTGCATCAGCGACGCCATGACGTACTCGGTCCGCCCGCGTTCGGAGGCGATGCGCAGCGGCAGCGTGGCGTCCGCCACCTCCGGCCGCATGGCGGGCAGGCCGGCGAAGGCGCGGATCACCGGCGCCGCGAACTCGTGGAAGGTGAAAATGGCCGAGGTCGGGAAGCCCGGCAGCACCACGACCGGCTTGCCGCCGTGCACTGCGAGGCACAACGGCTTGCCGGGCTTCAATGCCACGCCGTGCACCACCACGCCGGGATCGGCCAGCTTTGCTACCGCCTGGTAGGCCAGGTCCCCCGCGCCCTTCGACGTGCCGCCCGACAGCAGCACCATGTCGCCCGCCGCCAACGCCTGGTCGAGCCGGGCCTGCAGCGCCGCCGGGTCATCCGGCACGATGCCGAGCGGGACCGGCTCGCCGCCTGCCTCCTCGATCGCAGCGGCGAGGATGGCGGCGTTGCTGTCGAACACCTGACCGGGCCGGATCGGGCTGCCCGGCGCGACGATCTCGTCCCCGGTCGAGAACACCGCGACACGCGGCCGGCGCCAGACCGGGACGGACGCGAGGCCCACGGCGGCGAGCATGCCGATCTCCCGCGACGTCAGCATCCGGCCACGGCGCAGCACCGTCTCCCCGCGGGCGATGTCGGACCCGGCGGTGGCGATGTGCTGGCCCGGCGTCGCGGCGCGGTGCAGTTCGATAGCGGGCGGGGTGCCGTCCAGCAGGTCGGTCTGCTCGATCATCACGACGGCATCGGCGCCGCGGGGCACCATCCCGCCGGTGGCGATCACCGCGGCGCCGCCGGGCGCCACGGGCTGCGTCGGCGCGACGCCAGGGGTGAGGACCTCGCTGTTCAGCCGCAATGTGGCGGGCTTTGCGTCCGACGCTTCCGCCGTGTCGTCCGCGCGGACCGCGAACCCGTCCACGCCCGTGCGGTCGAAACCCGGCACGTCGAGCGGCGCCACTACGTCGCGCGCCAGCACCCGGCCGCGCGCAGCGGCGAGCGCGACAGCTTCTTCGCCCAGCGGCTCCAGCCGCAGATGGCGGCGAAAGCGCGCCTCCGCCTCGTCACGACTTACGACGTCCAGGAACTGCTCTTGCCGGGCTCCCCGGAGCAGCGCGGGATTGTCGGGGGTCACAAGCGGTGCACCTGCACGGCGGCGCCGGCCGGGAAGCCCTCGCTGGCTTCGGGCACGATGATGAAGCCGTGAGCAGCGGCGGCGACGGCCAGAGTGCCGGCATCGACCGGGCCGAGCGGGACCGCATGGGTGCGGGAGATACGGACCGGGATCATGTCGGCGAAGCCAACGGCCGAGACCGCCTTGCGTTCAAGGACCCTTTCAGTGCCGGCGCCGGGTTCGGGCAGAGGGATGCCTGCCAGGCGCCGCACCGCCCGGGACGCCAGCAGGACGTAGGCCGCGAGACACGCATGCGGCGCGCCGGGCAGCAACAACACGGGCACGCCGCCGATGCGGCCCAACCCGGCGGAGTCGCCCGGCCGCACCGCGATGCCGTGCGCTTCCAGCACGCCGTTCGCATCCGCCAGCCGCAACGGCGCGTCGTCATCCGGCCCGGCGCCGCTGCGTCCCGCCATAAGCACAAGGTCGGCCCCCGCGGCCGGCAGCGCCATGGCCTCGGCCCGGCCGCCGTCGCGGGCGACCAGCGCGCGCAGCATCGGCGACAGCAGGTCCGGCCCGGACTTCGGCCCCGCCACTGCCAGCGCCACCAGCGGGCGGCGCGTCACGGCGACCGGATCCGCCCCGAGCGCCTGCAGCATCGCGACATGCTGGGGGAGCAAGGTCCTGGCGGCCACGGCGATGCTGCCGGCCGACATGATGCTGCTTTGGCGATGGACACCGATGCCCCGGGCAACAGGCGCCAGGGCGTCGAACGCCGAGCCTTGCGGCTGTGCCGATGCGAACGGCAAGACCGCGTCGGTCCCGGCCGGCATAGGCAGCCCGGCGGCGATCAAGGCATAGTTGGCAAGCGTCAGGGGATTATACTCGCTGGCGCCCTCGGTTTCGACGGCACGAACGGCGTAGCCGTCCAGGGCGGCGCAATCGACGCCGGGCCAATCGACAGGGCTGGCGACGGGCGCGGCGAGCACGCGCCCCACCGCGTCGGCCAGGGCGACACGCTCAGCGGGCAAGGCCGCGGTGCGCGCGTCGATCCAGCCCAGAGCGTCCGCAAGCGGGGTGCGGCTGCTGAACCCAGTCAGGCGGACATCGCCCACGGCGCTGCCAAGGGGTCCGCCAGTTCCGGGCGAGATCGGGATGGCGGGCGTCATGCCGGCATTATGAGGCATGGCGTTTTGAACGCAAAGCGGGAGCGGATGGCGTTGCGGCATGGACTGCATGGCTGGTGCCATGGCCAGGGCAACGGAGGGGGGCGGCATGCTTCGTGACCGATGGACGTGCGCTTCGCCGTTCAAAGCCTTCCGGTGCGGACGCGCGCTTGCCAGGTAGCGTGGCTCAGCCGCATCTCACAAGCGGGCCAGCCGCCAAGCCGACGATGCCGTGAAGGAAAACGCCCGGCTACGACGGACCGTGCGTCGAGGCCGATCTGCCGGCTCTGTGTGACAGGCTCACTTGGACTGTCCTCCGGCGCCTTGGGTGGGATCGGTTTCCAGCTTGGCGTCACCGGGCTTCGTGGCGGCTGACGGCGCGGGGTGGCTCGCCTTGTCGCCGATGGCGCCCGCATCCTGCATAGCGCTGCTGTGCGAGCCGCTGTCCTCGGTCAGCGAGCCTGCGGTCCCAACGCCTTTGTTTGCCCCGCCCGTGTTGCCGGCCGCCGGGGCCATCGTGCTGTCGGGGTTCGCGCTCGGGCCGGATGTCTGCGCCCCTGCCGCCAACGGGGCGGCGAGCAGCAAGGCCAAGGTCGGAATGGAAACGCGCATAATCAGATATCTCCTGTTGCGATGAGCAACGCGCAACGGCGTCCAGGTTCCGTAGGCCTCCTTGCACTTCTCAGGCACTCCGTGGGCGGGCTCACCCTCGGTAATCGTGCACCGTTCGGGTCCGCGGCCGCGGGCCACCCGCGTAGGGGTCAAAGCCATGGCGGGCATGCGACCGCACGCGGCAGTCCGCACACATGTAGATGCGGTCCACGACGGAAGGGTCGGAGAACATCCAATGCTGCCCGACCAATTTTTCCGCGACCCGGTCGATGGATGCCTTGGTGCCGAACGGCTTGCCGCAGCTCCGGCAAAGCGCCGGCGCTTCTTCCCGCAGCACGAGGGCGTCGCGCCGGACCGCGCCGAAGGTGGCGCGCGGCTCAAGCGTGATCACGTTTTCCGGACAGGTCGAGGCGCACAGGCCGCATTGCACGCAATTGTCCTCGATGAAGCTGACCGCCGGCCGTTCCTTGGCGTCCCGCAGCGCCGAGGCCGGGCAAACGGAAACGCAGGACAGGCAAAGCGTGCAGCCGTCCGCGATGTGGATGCGGCCAATGGGCGCACCTTGCGGCAAGGCAATCGGCTCCGTGGGCGTGGGCGCCGCCGCGTGCAACGCGTTCAGCGCCTGGCGCGTGACGTCGCGCTTGTCGCCGATGGGCAGGAAGCTCGCGGGCTGCGGCGCGGGGCGTGGCGGGACAGCCCGCAGCGCCTCGCCCAACAGAAAGGGATCATCCACGTCGATGACGCCGACACGTCCCGCACCAAAGCCGAGTGGCACCAGCAGTGCGTCGAGCAGGTCGGCCTCCCGCGCCAAGGCGTCGCGGTCGGCCCGGTGCGGGCGGCCGATCAGCATCCGCACCTCCGCCGCGCCGTAGGCGAAGGCGGCGGCCAGGGTGTCGAGGCCGAGCACGCGCGGCTCGCAGAACGGGATGACGCGCGCCGGAAGACCGTCGCCGGCACGGGCCAGCATGTCGATCAGCGGCTCGCCGTGGGCGCGGTCGTGCACCAGCAGCACCGGGGGTTCCGTGCCCCCGGCGCGACGGTAGGCGGAGAGCATCGCCCGCAGGCGGCCAGCGACGGACTCGGCGCTCGGGGCGGCCCAGCGCACCGCGCTGGTCGGGCAGACCGCGGCGCAGGTGCCGCAGCCGGCGCAGGCATAAGGGTCCACGGCCACGGCGTCGCCGACCGGCGATATCGCGCCGGTCGGGCAGTTGTCCAAGCAGCGCGTGCATCCCACCTGGCCCGAGCGTGCGTGCGCGCACAAGGCCGGCTCAAGCGCCACGTAGCGCGGCTTGTCGAAGGTGCCCACCAGGTCGGACGCCGCGAACAGCGCCGCCTCAACGGCCAGCCGGTCGCCGGGATCGGGGCGCAAGTAGCCGTCTCGCTTGGCGTGGGAAGGAAACAGTGGCGCGCCGCCGGTGAGGTCGATGATCACGTTGCAGCGCGAGACGGCGCCGTCCCGCGGCGTCTCGAACGCGAGCGCCCGGCGTGCGGAGGGAACGCCCTGCGCGTAGCCGTTCACCTCCAGCTCGAACGCACCCAGGTGGCCGCGCGCGGCGCGGATCGTGCCGCGCACCACGGGATACTCGGCCTCCCGGAGCGGCAACAGCGCCGTTCCCGTCGCCAGCGTGCCATCGGGCCGCGTGGGACCGGTCAGCATGACCGTGAGGTCCAGCCGTTTCTTCAGCCGCTCCGCCGCCTCGAGCGCCACCTCGTCGCGTCCATAGATCAACGTGACGCCTTCGGACTTCAGCGCCAGGGTGGGCTGCTCGGGCTGTCCGGCCAGGAACTGGGCCTCCGCCACTAGGGCGGCGATCTTTGGCAAGGCCCGGTCGCCCTCGTCCGACCAGCCGGCCGTCTCGCGCACGTTGACGAAGGACAGCGCGGCGTCGCTTCCGGCCGTCTCCTGCTCCAGGCGGAAAGTCGGCGCCTCCTGCGTGCACCCGACGAGCAGCGAGCCGCCGCCGAGCGCTGCCCGGAAGCGGCCGATCTCCGCCCGGCAAAGCTCGTGCGCCGCAGCTTGCAGGGAGCCGCAGGCCTCGCCCAGCGCCGGCGCCGCGATCGGGATGGTGCCGCGACAGGTGCAGGCGATCACGGATCGGGCATCAGTCTTCATTCGCGCCTACTTGCATTCTTTTGCGGCCCAGAACAGGCGTGCGCCCCTTCGCAACGAGGAAGTGATACCATAAATGTGGCGGAATGCACGTCTATCCACCCGCCACCGCGCCATCTCTGCCTCCCGCGTTCCACGCCGTGCAAGTGGCTGACCCCTGGGAAGCTGGGCTGCACGCCGCGGCACAGGGAGAGGAGCCCGGCGCCGTGCTGCATGCGCCGCTTGGAGCCTGTTGCCGCGCGGCCCTGATCCTGGCTCCTGACCGCGCAGTGGCCGACGAGTTGGTGCTGCGCCTTGCCGGGCTGGCGCTGTATGATGCGCTCTCCAGCCTGCTGCCGCCCGGCATCCCGGTGGTCCCGGCATTGCGGTCCATCGGAGTCAACGGCGCCCGGGCGGCATCGATGCGTGTCGCGCGCCCCCCGGACTCGACGACCGCGACTCCGGACTGGCTGCTGCTGGGCTTCGAGGTCGCGGTTGCCTTGCGCGATCCCGAGCCGGGCAGGACGCCTTGGCGCACCGACCTTGCCGAGGAAGGGAGCGAGGCTTCGGCCACACAGGTGCTTGAGGTCGCATGTCGCTACTTGCTGGTTTGGTTCAATCGCTGGCATGAGGATGGCGATACGGCGGTTGGAGCGGCTTGGCGGCACGCGTCGGGGTGCCTGGCGAAGGAGAGTGCATGACCCGTCTGCCGCGCACGATCAGGCTCGATGCGTCTGACCTGTCGGTGTTCCACCATGCCGCCGAGCCTGGCGAGTGGGCGGTTCCAGGCAGCTTCGCTTTCCTCAACGAGGAGGGTGGCGACATCACCGGCAAGCATCGCGCCGCGTTCGCCGTGGGCTTCCTGGGCTTGGGCAGCTTCGGCTGGTCCACCCTGGTCATGGTGACCAGCGCCCCGCCCGAAGCCATGGAGCAGGCCGTGACGGCTTTGGCCGGGCATTTGGCGGCAGAGCATGGCGCGCCAAACGCCGAGGAGGCCCGCCGTGTCGCCCGGCGCGAGGTGGCGTTCGCCTCCAGCCTCTGCGACCATCCGCCCGGCACCCTGCTGGCTGTGTCCCGCCGGTTCGACGGCGACGCGTTGAACGAGCAGTTCAAGACGATTGTCCCGCACGAGGCCGACCAACTCGACTACGGCCTGCCCTTGAACCTGCGCGCCCTGGCCGGGGCGACGCGATGAGATACCGTCACGTTGAGCAAGGGGTTCTTAGCCTGTTTGCGGCAAGTGTGCCGTTGTGCTCGCGACGGTCAAGGACGCGTTGCGCTGCCTGCGGCGGTGCCCTTTGGGCATCCCTGACCTTTGCTCCGCACGGCAGCGTGCGCGGCGACAAGTCGGGACGACAGGATGGCCGCTTTGATCGAACCCCAGGATGGTTGATCAGGTCACGCGGCTGCGACGCAGGTTTTGAACGGCTTTCGGTTCATGGCGACGCTGTAGGGGGCGTGTAGCAGCTTGCGCATGGCAACGACGATTGCGAGATTGGGCGGCTTCCCGGCGGCGCGCAGGCGTTGGTAGAACGCGCGCGGCCAGGGATTGCGGCGCACCGCGCCGAGGACGGGCATCCACAGCGTCATGCGCAGGCGGGCGTTGCCCAGCGGTGCGATGGGCGCGCGGGCATAGGCTTGCTTGCCGGACTGCTTGAGGCCGGGGACGACGCCGACGTAGGCGGCGAATGCGGCGGCGCTTTTGAAGCGGGCGGGATCGCCAACAGCAGCGATGATGCGAGCGGCGGATTGCGGTCCGATCCCCTCGATGGTGGTCAGGAGCTTGCCGACCTCGTGGGTGTCGAGCAGGTCCTCGATCTCGGCCAAGCGGCGTCGCCACAGGTCCATGTCCTGGCAGATGTGCCGG
>CAXTUO010000053.1:0-10793 GCA_964247175.1 uncultured Acetobacteraceae bacterium
ACGATGTCGTAATCGTAGTGGCGCACCAGTTCGAGCGCCTCTTCGCCGGTGTCGATGTGATCGACGATGCCGCCGTTTGTTTTCAAGAGCTGCATCACGTTGCGGGCGGTGGCGAGTTCGTTTTGAACCAGTAGCACACGCATGGGTTGTTCCTTTCTCGTCGGTGAAAACAATATGCAACTTATACGTGCGTATGTCCATACAAAATTCACCTTTGTGGTGTATCAAGAGTGAGACGCAAGTTTAATTAGGACAGATCATGCTCGGCGGCGAACAGAATGCGAAACGATCGATGACGCCGAGCCAAGCGCAAATTAACGGCACGTCCCAGGGTGGTATTATCCAGCGGTTGCAGGCGGCTCCGGCTGTGATCGGCCAGGCGGGCGCGTTAAGCCTGCATGGACGGGTCGCCGCGGTTTCCGGCATGATGGTGGAAGTGGCCGGGCTGGCGGGCCATGCCGCAGTGGGCGACCGTATCACCTTGGCGCCGCAGCCCGGCCCGCAGCATGGCAAGGCCCAAGCCGCGAACCGTATCCCGGCGGAGATCGTGGGCTTCCGCGGGGGCCATGCGCGGGCGCTGGCATTCGGCACGCTGACCGGCATCGGGCCGGGCTGCACCGCCGCCACGCCGCATTCCGGCGCGCGCGGCGCGCAGCTCGCCGTGAGCGACGGCTGGCTCGGCCGGGTGGTCGATCCCATGGGTTGCGCCATGGACGCGCTGGGGCCGCTCCCCGCCGGCACGGCGCCGTGCCCGGTCAACGCCGCGCCGCCTTGTGCTGCGACCCGGGCGCGGCTCGGACCACGCGTCGGCCTGGGCGTCCGCGTGCTCGACCTGTTCACCACGATGCGGCAGGGCCAGCGCCTGGGCCTGTTCGCCGGGTCGGGCGTCGGCAAGTCCACCCTGTTGTCCATGCTGGCGCAGCGGGCAAACTGCGACGTCGTTGTGCTGGCCTTGATCGGGGAGCGCGGGCGGGAGGTGCGGGAGTTCCTGGAGGACGACCTGGGCGCGGAGGGCCTCGCCCGCTCGGTCGTCGTGGTCGCGACCTCGGACCAGCCCCCGCTGATGCGGCGGGAAGCCGCCTACACCGCGATGACGGTGGCCGAGCATTTCCGCGACCAGGGCAAGTCCGTGCTCCTCCTGATGGACAGCGTGACCCGCTTCTGCCTGGCGCTGCGGGAGATCGGCCTGGCCGCCGGGGAGCCGCCGGCCACCCGCGGCTACCCGCCGAGCGTGTTTGCCGAGCTGCCGCGCCTGCTGGAGCGCGCCGGCCCCGGCCCGGACCGTGGCGCCGCCACCGGGCACATCACGGCGCTGTTCACCGTGCTGGTGGAAGGCGACGACCACAACGAGCCGGTGGCGGACGCAGTGCGCGGCATCCTGGACGGCCACGTCGTGATGGACCGCAAGATCGGCGAAACCGGGCGCTACCCTGCGGTGGACGTGCTGCGCTCCTTGTCGCGCACGGTGCCGGGCTGCAACAGCCCGACCGAGAACCGGTGGACCCGGCGTGCGCGCAGCATCCTGTCGCTCCACGCTGAGCTTGCCGACCTGGTTCGCCTGGGCGCTTACCGCCCGGGCACGGACGCTGCCTCCGATGAAGCACTTCGTCTTGCTCCCGCAATAGAAAGTGTGCTGCAACAAGGCAAGGGGGAGTGGTGTGGGCTGGAACAGGCCTTCCACTCGCTGCGCATCGCCTTGGAGGAGCCGGATGAAGCATAAGGCCATTCAAACCGTGGCGCGCTTGCGCCGCCTCGCGCTCGACGACGCAAGCCAGGCCCTGTCCCGGGCGCTGGCCGCCGAAGCCGCCGCCGCCGCCCGCGCCGACGACGCTTCCCGGCAGATCGCCGATGAGGCCGCCGCGGCGTCGAGCTTGACCGGGACCGACGCCACCGTCGAGGCTTTCGCCGCCTGGCTGCCCGGCGCGCGCCAGCACGCCACCGAGGCGCGGGAAGCCTGCGAGCGCGCAGGCGCCGAGGTCGCACGCTTGCGCGCTGTGCTGACCGCAAGCCGCGCCGCGTATGAGGCCGTGGAGTCCCTCCTGACCCAGCGCTTGGAGGCCCAAGCCAAGGAGCGCGACCGCCGCAGCCAGGCCGAACTGGACGAGGCCGGGCGCCAAACCGAGCCGCTGTAGCGCGCCGCGGGGAGCGTCCCCGCGGCCAGGCCCGGCGGACGCATGGGCGGCGCCGCTTGCGTTGGGCGCCGGGCTGTTGGATATCGGCCCGATGCCAGACCTCGCAGCGTCCCTGCCTTTCACCGTGCAGCCATCCGCCCTCGTGTGGGCAGACCCCGCTGACGGCACCCCTGCTGACCTTCAGGCCATCCGGTGCCCAAATTGCGGGTCGGACGACGCAAAGGCGCTCGTGCTGACCTTCGACGGGCGGCAGCACAGGATCGTTTCGCAGAAGCAGCTCAACGTCCTGCGCTGCCCGGCCTGCGGCTGCCGCTTCTATGACGACCAGCGCCAGCCCGACTACGCCGACCCGGAGATGAACGACCACGGATGCGTGCCGTTCTACGTGCAGCAGGGCGCCGGGATCGGGTTGATCACCCGTCCCCTGGCGCAGGCCGCAGCGCCGCCCGGCAGCAGCTACATGGAGGTCGGCTGCGGCTACGGCTTCGGCCTCGATTTCGCGATCAACAGCCGCGGATGGAACGGCGTCGGCATCGACCCGGCGCCGCTTGCCGCGGTTGGCCGCGAGGCGCTGGGCGTCGCCATCGAGCTGCGCTACCTGCGCGATGACGACGAGGCCCGGGGCACCATCGACGTGGTGATGGCGTCGGAAACCATCGAGCACGTGCCCTCTCCCATCGCCTTTGTCCGCACGCTGCGCGCCATGCTGCGGCCGGGCGGGCTGGTGGTGCTGACCACGCCGAACGGCGACGACATCGTGCCCGCGACATCGCCCGGCGCCATCGTTTCCCTGCTGTCGCCGACGCTGCACCTGGTGATCCAAAGTCGTGAGAGCCTCGCCGACCTGCTGCGCCGGGCCGGATTCGCCCATGTGGACGTGCAGGTTGACGGCCATTCGCTGGTTGCCTTCGCGAGCGATGCGCCCCTGGCCTTGGAGCATGACCCCGCGACGCTGCGGCGGCTCTACCGCGCGCACCTCGCGCGGCGGGCGGCGGCGTTCGACGGCGCCAGCGACGTGTTCCTGGGGTATGCCGGGCGCTTTTTCCAGGAAAGCGTGAACGATGGCGACATGGACGACGCCGCCCACGCCTGGGCTTTGCTGGTGCCGGCCTGCCGGGACCGCTTTGGCCTCGACCTCGATCAGCTCAGGACGCTGCCGCCGGCGCTCGCGACCTGTGACCTTGAGGTGATGGCCGGGCTGGTTCCCTTGAACCTGGGCGGCCTGCTGTATGCGCGGGGCATCCAACGCTTGAACGGGGGCGTGCCGCGGCCCGAACTCGAGGCGCAGTTCGCCCTTGCCGCCCAGGCGGCCGCGGCGCTGCGCCGCGCGTTGAACGAACTGTCCATGGAGGACGGCCAAACCGAGGACATCGGCTGGACCGCCTCGGCGGAGGCGCTGCTCTGCGCCGCTGCCGGGGGCACCCCAGACATCGCCGCCCGGCTGGCCGCGCTGCCTCCGGCCCCGGCGGGCGGGGCCGGGCGGCGCCGGGCGATCCTGGGCCGCGCCGTCGGCAACCTGGTCAACGCCGGACATTACGGCCTGGCCCGCGAGGCCGCGCAATCGGCAGGCTTCAGCATCCCGGGCGGCGGCGCGCCGCTGGACGACGAGGAGCGGGACCTCATGTTCAGCCTCGCCGTGCTGGAGGTGCAGACGGGACCGGACGGGCACGCGCTCGGCGACCTGGCGGCGGCGCGGCGCGGCTTCATGCGGGTCCGTGCCTCGGCGGCTCCTGGATCGGACCTGTGGCGCGCGGCGCTGCGGGGCGAGATGCTGGCCATCGACCTCGCGCCCGCAACGGATGATGTGGAGGCGCTGGCCTCCGCCGTCCTTGCCGTGCAGCCCGACCCCGAAGCGGCCCGGTGGGCCTTCCCCAAGCTGGTCAACGCCGGCCGTTACGACGCAGCGCGACGGGTGGCGCAGTCGGCCGCCTTGACCGAACCCGCGGCCGGGCAGCCGCTTGCGGATCAGGACCGGGATGTCGTGTTCTGCCTGGCGGTGCTGGGGCTGCAAGAGCCGCATCCGCCGGGCGAGGCGCTTGCCGCGGCCCGGCGGCGGTTTGCGCGGGTGCGTGAGGCGACCGCACCGGGTTTGCCGCTCTGGTGGGGGGCGTTCCGTGGCGAGCTGCAGGCGATTGAACGGTCCGGCGACGGGCCTGGGATGGCGGCGCTCATCGTGTCGGTGGTCAAGGACCATCCGGACATCAAGCTCGGCTATCCCGAGATGATGCGGCTGGTGAGTGCCGGGCAGCACGACGCGGCGCGGGAGGTGGTGCGCCGCTCCAAGCTGGAGGCCGGCTTCGCCCAGCCCGGCAGCGCCTTGCCGCTTGATGCCCATGAGCGGGACTGCTTGTTCTTCCTGGCCGTCCTGGACGCGCAGATCGGCCCGGACGGCCGTGCCGCGGGTCAGCCGGCGGTGGGGCGCAGCCGCTTCGCCCGCGTGCGCGCCGCGACGCCGCCGGGTTCGGACCTTTGGTGGGCGGCGCTGCGCGGCGAGCTGCAATCGCTCGACCTGCTGGACGCGCAGGACGAGGCGGCCGTGCTGACGGGCGAGATCGCGGCGGCGCATCCCGGGCTGGTCTTGCCGGACGACATCGCGGCCCGCATTCCCCCATCGGACCCAGAGGCCAGGCGCGCTTAGGGTGGCCGCGAGCGTCCTGCGGCAGCTTCTCAGGCCGCCCTACCGCTATGTGCGGTATGAGCTGCTGCCCTCCATCGGCCACCTCCTCATGAGCGGGCGCAGCCCGCACCGCCTGGTCAGCCGCTGGCCCGAGGGCGAGATGACGCTTGGCCCCAAGGTGTGCGTTTACGTCCATTGGGACGGCGCCGGGGACGTGCGGGACCATGTGCTGCACCACGTGCGCAGCCTGGCGGAGGCCGGCCTGTCGGTCGTGTTCGTCACGAATGCCGGGTTCCTGCGCCCCGCCGCCATGGCCGCGCTGCAGGGCGTGTGCGCCGGCGTGCTGATCCGCAGCAACGTCGGATACGATTTCGGCGCGTGGCGGGAAGGGTTCGAGATCCTGCAACTGCCGCGCCCGAACACCGAGATGGTCGTGATGGCGAACGACAGCGTTTATGGGCCGATGCGCCCGCTGCACGACCTGATCGGCGCATTCGATTTCAGCCAGGCCGACATCTGGGGATGCACCGAAAGCTGGCAGACCCGCTACCACCTGCAATCCTACCTGATGGCGTTCAGCCCGCGCGTCGTCGCGAGCGAGGCGTGGCGCACGTTCTGGGCCACCGTGCGGCCGACATGGTCGAAGATGTGGCTGGTCCGCTTGTATGAGATCGGCCTGACGCAGGCCTTGCTCAAGGCCGGGTTCACCTGCCGGGCGATCTGGCCGTATCAACGCCTGGTCAACGACCTGGACCCCGAGTTGCTGACCGACCACACGGAGGGCGGGCCGAACCTTGCGGACCCGACCGTGCGGGTGCGTCAGTACCACACCCGGCACATCCGCAACCTCGCGGTGGCGCGGATGCCGCTCAACCCGACCAGCGACCTATGGCGCCAACTGCTGCAGACGCAGTTCCCGTTCATCAAGCGCGAACTGCTGCGGGACAATCCGACCCATGTTCCAGACGTTGCGGAGTGGCGGGATGTTGCAAGAGCGCAGTTCTCGGCAGACCTGCAGCCGATAGAGCGGGACCTACAACGCACGTTGAAGAACCGGACACCTTGACCATGTTGCCGCGGCCCAGCCGGGCCGCGCGCTTCGCGTCAAGCCGAAAGCTTCTCCAACTCGCGCAGCACGCTTTCGCCCATGACGGAGGTGCCGACCTTGGCGGTGCCCTGCCCCATGACATCCGCGGTGCGCAGGCCGCTCGCCAGCACGTTGGTGCAGGCGCGCTCGATCAGCCCGGCGTCTTCCTCCATCTCGAAGGAGTAGCGCAGCAGCATGGCGAAGCTCAGCAACTGGCCCATCGGGTTGGCGATGCCCTTGCCCGCGATGTCGGGCGCGCTGCCGTGGATCGGCTCATACAGCGCATGGCGCCGTCCGGAGCTGTCGGGCGCGCCGAGCGTGGCCGAGGGCAGCATCCCCAGGCTGCCGGTCAGCATGGAGGCCAGGTCGGACAGCAGATCGCCAAACAGGTTGGTGGTGACGATCACGTCGAACTGGCGGGGGTTGCGCACCAGCTGCATGGCGCAGTTGTCGGCGTACATGTGGGACAGCGCGACGTCGCCGTACTCCCGCTCATGCAGGGCGGTGACGACCTGGCGCCACAGCAGGCCGCTTTCCATGACGTTGGCCTTCTCGACGCTGGTCACGCGGCCTTGCCGCTTGCGCGCCAGCTCGAACGCCACGCGTGCGACCCGCTCGATCTCGTGCGTCGAGTACGCCTCCGTGTTGATGCCGCGCTGCTGCCCATCCGGCAGGGTCTCGATCCCGCGCGGCTCGCCGAAATACAGGCCCCCCGTGCTTTCGCGCACGATCATCAGGTCAAGGCCGCGGATCACGTCGGGCTTCAACGTGCTGGCCTCCACCAGCGGCTCCAGCACGATGGCCGGGCGCAGGTTGGCGAACAGGCCCAGCTCCCGCCGCAGCGTCAGGATGCCGATCTCCGGGCGCATGTCGAAACCCAGCTTGTCCCAACGCGGCCCGCCGACCGAGCCGAACAGGACCGCATCGGCAGCAAGCGCCTTTGCGACCACCTCCGGGGCGATCGGGGTGCCGCGCCCATCGATGCTGGCGCCGCCCACCAAATCCTCGCTGATATCGAAGGTGACGCTGCGCCGGCGGTCCATCCAGTCGATCACCCGGCGGACCTCGCGCATCACTTCAGGGCCGATGCCGTCGCCGGGAAGCACCAGCAGCTTCTTGTTGGCAGCCATGTCGTATGTCTATGTCCTAAGTGGCGGTGATGCCGGGTATCCAGGGCGCCTGCTGACGGAGGCGCGTTTCGTAGGCGTCGATGGCCGGGCCGCGCTGCATGGTCTGGCCGATGTCGTCAAGGCCGTCCAGCAGCAGTTGCCGACGCAGCGCGTCCACGGCGAACGGGATCTCCTCGCCGTTCGGACGCACCACCACCTGGCGCTGAAGGTCGATGGTCAGCCGCGCGTTGCTGCCCATCCGGGCGTCTTCCATCAGCCGGTCGCACACCTCGCGCGGCAGCGCGATGGGCAGGATGCCGTTCTTGAAGCAGTTGGTGTGGAAGATGTCGGCGAAGCTCGGGGCGATGACGCAGCGAATGCCGAAATCCAGCAGCGCCCAGGGGGCATGCTCGCGCGACGAGCCGCAGCCGAAGTTCTCATGCGCGATCAGCACCTCGGCGTGGCGATACGGCTCGGTGTTCAGCACGAAGTCCAGGCGCTCGGCGCCGGTGCCGTCGAAGCGCAGCGTGTCGAACAGGTGCACGCCCAGCCCGGTGCGCTTGATGGTCTTGAGGAACCGGGCCGGGATGATCTTGTCGGTATCGACGTTGGCCAGCGGCAACGGCGCGGCGATGCCCGTAAGCACGGTGAAGGCCTGCATCACGCCAACTCCCGCACGTCGGTCAGGCGGCCGGTGACGGCGGCGGCGGCGGCCATGGCGGGCGACAAGAGGTGGGTCCGCCCGCCGGGGCCTTGCCGCCCCTCGAAGTTGCGGTTGCTGGTGCTGGCGCAGCGCTGGCCCGGCGTGAGCTTGTCGGGGTTCATGCCCAGGCACATGCTGCATCCGGCCTCGCGCCACTCGAACCCGGCGTCCAGCATCACCCGGTCCAGGCCCTCGGCCTCCGCCTGCTGCTTCACCAGGCCGCTGCCCGGCACCACCATCGCCCGCACACCGGGGGCGACGCGCTTGCCGCGGGCCACTTGGGCGGCGGCGCGGATATCCTCGATGCGGCCGTTGGTGCAACTGCCGATGAACACGACATCGACGGGGATGCTCGACAGCTCCTGGCCGGGCGTCAGCGCCATGTAGTCCAACATGCGCTGCATCTGCGCCCGGGCTGCCTCGTCCGCGACGGAGGCCGGGTCCGGCACGGCGCCGGTGATCGGCAGCACCGTTTCCGGGCTGGTGCCCCAGGTGACCATGGGCGCGATCTCCGAGGCATGGAGCGTCACCACCCGGTCGTATTGCGCGCCGGGGTCGGACGGCAGGGTGCGCCAGTACTCCACGGCGCGGTCGAGCGCCTCGCCCTGCGGCGCGTAGGGACGGCCCTTGACGTAGGCGAAGGTGGTCTCGTCCGGCGCGATCATGCCGGCGCGCGCCCCGGCTTCGATGCTCATGTTGCAGACGGTCATGCGCCCGGCCATGTCCAGCCCGCGCACGGCCTCCCCGGCGTACTCGATCACATGGCCGGTACCGCCCGCCGTGCCGATGCGGCCGATCACCGCGAGCACCAGGTCCTTGGCGGTGACGCCGGGCGCCAGTTGCCCATCCACCTGGACCAGCATGTTCTTCGCAGGCTTTTGCAGCAATGTCTGGGTGGCGAGCACATGCTCGACCTCCGACGTGCCGATGCCGAAGGCGAGCGCGCCCATCGCGCCGTGGGTGCTGGTGTGGCTGTCGCCGCACACGATGGTCATGCCGGGCAGGCTGATGCCTTGCTCCGGCCCGATGATGTGCACGATGCCCTGGCGCGCGTCCCGCACTGGGAAGTACGGCACGCCGAATTCGGCGACGTTGGCTTCCAGCGTTTCGACCTGGATGCGGCTTTCGGGTTCGGCGATGCCCTGGCTGCGGTCGCTGGTTTGGATGTTGTGGTCCACCACCGCAATGGTCGCGTCCGGGCGGCGCACCGCACGGCCGGCCAGCCGCAAGCCCTCGAACGCCTGCGGGCTGGTAACTTCGTGCACGAGGTGCCGGTCGATATACAGCACGCAGGTGCCGTCATTGAGGCGCTCGACGACGTGGCTTTCCCAAACCTTGTCGAACAGGGTCTTGGCTGTGTCGGCCATGCGGAAACTCCTGTGGTTACTCGGCCGCCGCTGGTGCCGGCGCGGCGGGCGGGGTGGCCATGGACGTGACCTCGCGCGCACGCTCGGCGATGCGGGCGGACTTGCCGCTGCGGCCGCGCAGGTAATACAGCTTGGCCCGGCGCACGTCGCCGCGGCGCACCACCACGATCTCGGCAATCGTCGGCGCATACAGCGGGAACACCCGCTCCACGCCCTCGCCGTAGCTGATCTTGCGCACGGTGAAGTTGCTGTTCAGGCCCTTGTTCGAGCGGGCGATGCAGACGCCCTCATAGGCCTGCACGCGGGTCCGCTCACCCTCGACGACCTTGACCATGACCTTCAGCGTGTCGCCGGGCTGGAACGGCGGCACGGCCCGGGCGGCGGTGAGCTTGGCGACTTGCTCCGCCTCGTATTGCTGGATGATGTTCATGGGTGTCGTCCTTTCCAAATAATCAGTTATTGCCCGGCGGGCGCGCTGTCCATTCCCGGCGAACCCTTGGGTTCGACGCGGGCGCGCCACAGGTCCGGCCTGCGTGTTTGCGTGACCTGCTCGGCCTGCGCCCGGCGCCAGGCCGCGATGGCGCCGTGATGGCCGGACAGCAGCACGTCGGGCACGCTGCGGCCCTGCCATTCGGCAGGCCTTGTGTAGTGCGGGTATTCCAGCAGGCCGGCGCTGAAGCTTTCTTCCTCCGCGCTGGCCTTGGCGCCCATGACGCCGGGCAGCAGGCGGACGCAGGCGTCCAGCAGCACGAGGGCGGGCAGCTCCCCGCCGGACAGCACGTAGTCGCCGATGCTGACCTCCTCGGCACCCCGGGCGTCCAGCACGCGCTGGTCCACGCCCTCGTAGCGCCCGCAGAGCAGCCGAACCCCCGGCTCCCCGGCCAGCGCGCGCACGCGGTCCTGCGCCAACGGCCGGCCGCGCGGGGTGAGGTAAAGCAATGGCCTGCCATCATCGGGTCCGATGGCGGCATCCAGCACGTCCGGACGCATCACCATGCCCACGCCGCCGCCGAACGGGGTGTCGTCCACCGTGCGGTGCCGGTCCGTTGCCGCGTCGCGGATGTCCCGCACATCCAGCCGCCACAGCCCGGACGAGAGCGCACGCCCGGCCAGCGACTGCCCGAGCGGCCCGGGGAACATCGGCGGGAACAGCGTGAGGACGGTGGCGTGCCAGCTCATCCCGCCGCCCGCGCCTCATCGGGCACCAGCACCTCGTCCGGCGGCACGATCACCAGCGTTCCCGCCGCCAAGTCGATATCCGGCACGCAAGCCGCCGTGAAGGGCAGCAGCAGCGGCGCCACGCCCTCCCGCTCGACCTCCAGGCTCGTCCCCGCGCCGTAGTCATGCACGACCGACACGCGCCCGACCGGGCGGCCCGACCGGTCCAGCGCCGCCATGCCGACCAGGTCCGCCAGGTAGAACTCCTCGGGGTCCGGTGGCGGCAGGCGGTCGCGCTCGACGTAAAGCCGTGTGTTGGTCAGGCGTTCCGCCGCGCTGCGGTCCGTGAGGCTGCGGCCCTCGGCGTCCGTCAGGGCCGCAACGCCCTCCCCACGCCACGCGAGCGTCCAGGCCCGGCCGCTGTCATCCAGCAGCGGCCCGTAGCCCGCGAGATCCGCCGCGTTCGCGGTGTAGCTATGGACGTGCACCAGCCCCCGCACCCCATGCGGCCGGCCGACGACGCCCATCAGGATGCGGCGGCCCGTCACATCAGCCGGCGGCCTTCGCCGCGCGCTCCTGCGCCTTCTTCTTCGGCGCGGACTGGATGGGCTGCTCGCGGT
>CAXTUO010000054.1:0-10789 GCA_964247175.1 uncultured Acetobacteraceae bacterium
CGGGCCGGACGAGGTGCACCGCCACCAGCTCGGCCGGCTGGAGCTGGCCAAGTACAAGCCCGAGCGGCCCAACGCATG
This sequence comes from uncultured Acetobacteraceae bacterium, assembly GCA_964247175.1. GTDB lineage: Bacteria > Pseudomonadota > Alphaproteobacteria > Acetobacterales > Acetobacteraceae > CAHJXG01. The sequence goes on from CAXTUO010000054.1 coordinate 79, forward strand.
ACGGCGCCGGCGGGCGACGGCTCGCCGGTGCTGGTGCCGGTGCTGCCGAACCACCGCTTCGACGAGGCGGCGCTGGAGCGTTACCTGGCCGGGCGCCTGCCGGGCTTCGCCGGGCCGTGCGCGGTCCGGCAGTTCCAGGGCGGTCAGTCCAACCCGACGTTTCACCTCCAGGCCGCCTCCGGGGAGTACGTGCTGCGGAAGAAACCGCCCGGCACGCTGCTGCCCTCGGCGCACGCGGTGGACCGGGAGTACCGCATCCTGGGCGCGCTGCGGGGCAGCGGGGTGCCGGTGCCAGCCGTGCATCTGCTGTGCGACGACGAGGGCGTCATCGGCACGATGTTCTTCGTCATGGACTACCAGCCGGGCCGCGTTTTCCCCGACCGCACCCTGCCCGGCGTCAGCCCCGCCGACCGGGCCTCGATCTACGGCGACATGGGCCGCGTGCTGGCCCTGCTGCACGGCGTGGATTGGCGGCGGGCCGGGCTGGAGGGCTTCGGTCGCCCGGAGAACTACATCGGCCGCCAGATCGACCGCTGGTCCAAGCAGTACGCGGGCGCGCAGGTGGGGGAGGAGCCGGCGATGGACCGGCTGATGGCCTGGCTCAAGGCGCACGCGCCGGTGCCGGACGAAACGACGATTGCACACGGCGACTACCGCCTCGGCAACCTCATCATCCACCCGGCGGAGCCGCGGGTCGTCGCGGTGCTGGATTGGGAACTGGCGACGCTTGGGCACCCGCTGGCGGACTTGGCGTATAGCTGCCTGGCTTGGCGCCTGCCGCCGGACTTGCAGGGCATCGCGGGGCTGGACGTGCCCGGGCTGCCGACGGAGGCCGAGTATGTGCAGGCCTACTGCCGCCGCACCGGCCGCGACGGGGTGCCTGATCTGGAGTTCTTCGTTGCGTTCTCGCTATTCCGTTGGGCGGCGATTGCGGCGGGGGTGTACCGGCGGGCGCTGGATGGGACGGCGGCGGATGCGCGAGGGCGGGAAGCGGGGGAGAAGTTCCGGGTGTTGGCGGAGTATGGGTGGAGGGTGGCGCGGGATGCGTGAAACCCTGCTCAGGGTAGCTCCCCAATAAACCTTGAGGTCTCGAAGGTAGCGCGCTACCTTCCGCTTGTCTTGGGGGGATGGCACCATGCCGCGGGCGGCCCGGGCTGATGGCCCTGATAAATTCCAGCGCTACCGAGCATCACGGCGGGCGAGCGGCATGAAGCTATTGCGCGTATGGGTTCCCGATCCCCGTGCTCCCGGATTCCTGGAAGAGGCACGCCGTCAGGCGCAACTGCTGCGTAGCGCTCCGGAGGAGTTGGAGGTGCTCGACTTCATTGAAGCGGCAGCCGATTGGGTTGATGCCGGTTCGTGAAAAGGGGCGATTTGGTCACCGTCTCCGTGAGCGGCGACTATGGCAAGCCTCGTCCTGCCCTTGTTATTCAATCGGACTTCCTGAACGAGACCGACAGCGTGCTGGTCTGCCTTTTGACAACGACGCTGCGTGATACGCCGCTTTATCGCCTTTCGCTGCCTGTTGGAGAAGCCACTGGCCTTCGGGAACCCTCCCAGGTGATGGTGGACAAGATCATGGCTGTCCGCCGCGACCGATGCGGGGCACCCATTGGCCGGGCGGACGACACCGCTCTCCTGGCACTCGGGCGCCTGCTTGCCTTTGTTGTCGGCATCGCCGACTAAGGACGGTTTCCTGGCCTCCGATGCATGCCATTGGTGGAATGCAAATCTTGCCCGATCCGCTTATCGGGACAGGACCGTCACTGCCCCAGCGGCACCGCGTTGCGCGGCATCTGGCCCGGCGGGGTCGGTTCGGGCGTCGGCGCAGGGGCGCCCGGCGCGCCCTCCAGGATCACGCCGCCACCCTGGTAGGCCCGGTTCGCCGCCGGGGTGAAGGGGCCGTGGTCGATGGGGCTGCCGCCCATATGGCCATGGTGGGCGGACGCCGGGTGGGCTGGCCGCCGATGCGGGGCAGGGGGCGGCGAAACGTCCGGAGGCGTCGTTTGGGCGAGCACGGGTCCCGCCATCAGGGTGAGGGCCGCAGCAAGCAGGGTGGTCGGGCGCATGGAACCTCCATTCTTCGCGTAAGGGATCAAACGATGTCTTTCCGGGCTGCGCAAGAAGAATTGCCGGTCTGGAAAGCGGGCCGCGGCGGCGTCCATACATCCGCTCACCCCCGCAGCCGCGCCGCATGCTCCGCATTCACCGCCCCGTCCGGCACCCGGCCCTGCGCCAACTCCCCCACTTGCCGCACCGTGTCGAACGCCTGGTGCTCCGCCGCTTCGGGCGTCAGCCCGCCGATGTGCGGCGTCGCGATCACGTCCGGGCGGCCTGCCAGGCCAGGCGCCGGCTTCTGGTCCGGCGCGCGGCCCACGTCCAGCGCGGCGCCGCCCAGGTGCCCGGCCTCCAGCGCGTCCCGCAGCGCCGCCTCGTCCACCAGGCCGCCGCGCGACAGGTTGACGAAGAACGCACCGCGCTTCATGCGGGCAAAGGCGCCCGCGTCCATTAGGTTCTCCGTTTCTGCGGTGGCCAGCGCCAGGCAGACCACGAAATCCGCCTCGGCCAGCAGCGTCGGGAACGGGACCGCATGGAGCGCCGGGTCGTCCACCGCCGCATACGGGTCGGCCACCAGCACCCTCATGCCGAGCGCCACGGCAACCGGCGCCAGGCTGCGGCCGATGGCGCCGTAGCCGATGATGCCGAGCGTCGCCCCGGCAAGCTGCCGCCCCGGCCGCGGCTGCGGCTCAAGCCCGGCGCGGTAGTCCACCACGGCGCGCGACACGCCGCGGGCCAGATCGACCATGAAGCCCACCGCCAGTTCCGTCACCGCCGCGACGAAGCCCGGCGTCGCCCGCGTCACCAGCACGCCGTGGCGCGACGCGGCCGCCACGTCGATGGTGCTGATATCGACCGCGACCCGGCACACCGCTTTCAGCCCGGGCAATGCCGCGAACACCTCCGCCCCCACCGGCACCTGCCGGTCCGCCACGATCACCTCCGCATCGCCCGCGGCGGCAACGAGGGCGTCCGGGTCGTCCAGCACGCGGCCCGTCGTGTTGAGCCGCACGTCCCCATGGCGGCGCAGCGCGGCCAAGGCGCGGTCGCCGTAGTAGTTCGCGAGCATGGGCGGCGTGTGGGTCAGCAGGATGCGCGTCATCGCCGCAGCCTGGCAGATCCGGCAGTTGATTGCACGCAAAGCCCGCCCTAGGGTTTGTGGACGAAATAAAAAAAACCGGCGGCACGGCCGGATACCGGGAGCGAGGCGATGGACGCAAGGATCAATGGGAGCCGCCGGGCGTTGCTGGCCGCCGCCGGGGTGCTGGCAGCGCCCGCGATCATCGGCCGGGCGCAGGCGGCGCCGCTCCGGATGCGGCTGTCAAGCTCGCTGCCGAACGACCCGAAATTCGCCAACGGCCGCACCTTTTCCGACCGGCTGCAGCAGGCTTTGGCGGAGAACGGGCTTGGCGACCGGATCGCGCTGCAGTTCTTCCCGGACAATCAGTTGGGCCAGGAGATCGACGTCATCAACTCGGTGAAGCTTGGCGTCATCGACATGATGGTCTCGGGCACCTCCATCTCCGCCAATCTGGTGCCGCTGGTGGGCGTGATGGACCTCGGTTACCTGTTCCAAAGCTTCCCGCAGCAGACCCGGGCCATCGAGGCGGGCGCGGGCAAGCCGATCGAGGATGCGCTGCTCAAGGGCGCCGGCATCCGCGTGATCGCATGGTCCTACAACTTCGGCGCGCGCAGCGTGCTTGCGAAGAAGCCGGTGCACACGCCCGACGACCTGGCCGGCCTCAAGATACGCACCCTGCCGAACCCGGTGATCACCGAGTGCCTGCGCCTGATGGGCGCCGCCGCCACGCCGCTGGCGTTCGGCGAGATCTACACGGCGCTGCAGGCGGGCGTGCTGGACGGGTTGGAGCACGACCCGCCGACCGTGCTCGCCAGCAAGTTTTTCGAAACTGCCAAGTATTACGCGCTGACCCAGCATATCTTCTCGCCGCTGGTGCTGTATTTCAGCGACGTGACGTTCAAGCGCATGGACCCGAAGCTGCGGGACGGGTTCCTTGATGCGGCGGGGCGGGCCGCGGCGGCGCACCGGACCTATGCCCTCGCGGCCGAGCAGGAGGCGCTCGGCGTTCTCAAGGCGGGCGGCGTCACGATGATCGAGTGCGACACGGCGGCGTTCCGCAAGCGGGTGCTGCCGCAGACCGAGGCGTTCCTCCGCCGCATGCCCGACGCGAAGCCGGTGGTGGACCGCATCCAGGACACGGCCGCCTAGCCGCGTGTCCGGTCTGAGCCGGATGTCCAGCAGCCGGGTGTCCAGCCTGGGCCGGGCATGCGACCGCGGCATCGGCGCTCTGCTGGCCGTGGTCGATGCCGTTGCCGCCGGGCTGCTGTTCCTGGACCTCCTGGTGGTGTCGGCCTCCGTGCTGGCCCGCTACGCGCTGAACAGCCCGATTGAATGGTCCGACGACGTGGCGCGCGCCCTGATGGTGGCGTCGAGCTTCTTCGGCGCGGCCGGCGCCATCGCGCGGGGCGAGAACGTCGGCGTGTCGTTCTTCGTGGACCGGCTCCGCCCGGCGGCGCAGCGGGCAGTGGCCGCGGCGGGTGGCCTGGCCGTGGCGCTGACCGCGGCGGCGGTGGCGCTCTACGCGCTGCGGCTCGCGGCGCTCACCACGGGGCAGACCACCGGGTCGGGCCTGCCGCTGGAATGGGGGTTCTACCCGATGGGCGCGGCCGGGGTGTGCATGGCGCTGTTCAGCCTGCACCGGCTGGCCGGGCTGCGCGGGCGGGACCTGCTCGCAGGCGCCGCCGTGGTCGCCGCGGCTGCCGCCATCCTGTTCGCCTGGGGCCTGCTCGCCGAAGAGCCGAACGCGGCGCTGGCCATGCTCTTGGGCTTCATCGTCTGCCTCGTGGGCGGGATGCCCATCGGCTTCGTGCTGGCGTTGTCGGCCCTGTTGTTCCTTTGGATCGACGGCTCGATGCCCGGCGTCATCTTCGCGCAGCAGCTCGCCCGGGGCATCGACAACTTCGTGCTGCTTGCCATCCCGTTCTTCATCCTGGTCGGCTACGTGATGGAGGCGAACGGCATGTCCGTCCGCATCATCGCGCTGCTGGAACGCCTGGTGGGCCGGGTGCGCGGCGGGCTGGACGTGGTGATGGTGCTGGCGATGGTCGTGTTCTCCGGCATCTCGGGGTCGAAGATGGCGGACGTGGCCGCCGTCGGCTCCGTGCTGATCCCGGCCGCCCGGCGGTCCCAGCAGGACCCGGGACGCGCCGTCGCCCTCCTCGCCGCCTCCGCGGTGATGGCAGAAACCATCCCGCCCTGCATCAACCTGATCATCCTGGGCTTCGTTGCCAGCCTGTCCATCGGCGGGCTGTTCATGGCGGGGCTGGTACCGGCGGCGCTGATGGCGGCGGCGCTCGTCGGCGTGTCCGTGCTGCGCGGGCGCGGCACCAGCCGGGCGGAATGGGACGCCGTGCCCCGGCCGCCGCTGCGCGAGCTTTGGGGCGGCGGCGCGGTGGCCGTGGGCCTGCTGGTCATCATCTTCGGCGGCTTCCGGTCGGGCTTCGCGACGGCGACTGAAATCTCGGCATTCGCCGCCGCCTACGCGCTGCTGGCCGGCGGGGTGGCGTTCCGGGAGCTCAGCTTGCGCGCCGCGGCACGGTGCTTCGTGCAGGCTGCGACACGCTCCGGCCTGGTGCTGTTCATCGTCGCGGCGGCGCAGGCGGTGGCGTTCACCCTGACCATCCAGCAGATCCCGCATGCGCTGGCCGACGCGATGGTCGCGCTGTCCCGGGGCCACGGCACTTGGGCCTTCATGCTGCTCAGCATCGGCATCCTGGTGGTCATGGGATCGGTGCTGGAAGGGGCGGCGGCGCTGATCATCTTCGGGCCGTTGCTGGTGCCGGTGGCGGCGCAGCTCGGCATCGCGCCGCTGCACTACGGGGTGGTGCTGGTGGTCGCCATGGGCATCGGCCTGTTCGCGCCGCCGCTTGGCCTGGGGCTGTACGGCGCCTGCCTGATCGGCGGCGTGCCGGTCGAGGCGACGGTGCGGCCCATGCTGGCCTACCTGTCCCTGCTGCTCGCCTGCCTGCTGGTGATCGCCTTCGTGCCCGCGCTCGCCTTGTGGCTGCCGCACGCGATGGGGTACTGAGGCCCGCTCTGGGCAAGTCCCGGCGGCGCTAGATCGTGTAGTCGAAGCTGCCGTAGGACAACTCGCGCAGGACCTCGTCCGCGCTGCGGGACGGATCGCCCACCGACGCCCTTCGGACGATGCGGGCCGGCACCCCGGCGACCGTCGCCCCCGGCGGCACGGGGGTCAGCACGACCGAACCTGCCGCGATCCGCGCCTGCTCGCCGATTTCGATGTTGCCCAGGATCTTGGCCCCGGCGCCGATCATCACGCCGGGCTTGATCTTCGGGTGGCGGTCGCCGGACTCCTTGCCGGTTCCGCCCAGCGTGATGTCCTGGAGCAGCGAAACGTCGTCCCCGATCACCGCGGTCTCGCCCACCACCAGCCCCGTGGCGTGGTCGAGGAATATGCCCTGGCCGATGCGCGCTGCGGGATGGATGTCCGTTTGGAAGACCTCCGATGTCCGGCTTTGCAGGTAAAGCGCGAAGTCCCGCTCGCCATTCGCCCACAGCCAATGCGTCAGCCGGTGCGCCTGCAGTGCGTGGAAGCCCTTGAAGTAGAGGAAAGGCTCGATCAGCCGCTCGCAGGCCGGGTCGCGGTCGAACACGGCGTTGATGTCGGCTTTGAGGCCCAGGCTGATCTCGGACGTGGCGCTGGCGGCGCGATGGAAGGCTTGCAGGATCAGTGGCTGCGAGATCACGTCGTTCTTCAGCCGGCCGGCGATGCGGTGGAACATCGCGGCTTCGAAGCTCGGCTGGTTGAGGATCGAGTCCAGGAACAAGGGCGCCAGCATGGGCGAGCGCGTATAGGCCTGCTCAGCCTCCAGCCGCAGTTGGCGCCATAGCGCGTCCGAAAAGGCGGTGTCGTTGTCTGGCGCGACCAGCGTCAGATGGCTCAGCCTCGATTGCAATACCATGAAGTCTTGTCGCCCCAAATGTCCGACCGGCGCGTCCCGCCGGCAAACTCAAACGCTGCGATGCCGTTTCCCGCCTCGACAGTTGACGGTCAGCGCACGGCGCAACAAGGGGTCGTCCCGAAAACTTCTGGGATGGCGGTCCGTGGTCGCTTTGACCGGGCGCCCTCCTTCAGCGCACATGATGCACCGGCCCCTGGCCGACCACCGGCGTCGGGATGCCTTCCATCCGCGCCTTGAGCTGCAACGCCAGGTACAGCGAATAATGCCGCGACTGGTGCAGGTTGCCGCCGTGGAACCACAGGCCGGGCTGCGCGGTCGGCTTCCACAGGTTGCGCAGCTCGCCTTCCCACGGCCCCGGGTCCTTGGTGGTGCCGGACCCCAGGCCCCAGCACTTGCCGACCCGGTCCGCCACCTCGGGCGACACGAGCTTCGCCACCCAGCCGTTCATCGAGCCGTAGCCGGTGGCATAAACGATCAGGTCCGCCGGAAGCTCGCTGCCGTCACCGAGCCGGACCGCGTCCTCGGTGATCTCCACGACGTCCACGCCGCTCCGCAGCTTGATGCGCTCATCCGCCACCATCTCCGACGCGCCCACGTCGATGTAGTAGCCGGAGCCGCGGCGCAGGTACTTCATGAACAGGCCGGACCCGTCGTCGCCCCAGTCCAGCATGAACCCCGCCTTTTCCAGCGCCGCGTAGAACGGCGCGTCCTGTTCGGCGATCTTCTGGTACACGGGGATTTGGAACTCGTGCATGATGCGGTACGGGATGGAGGCAAAGGTCATGTCCGCCTTGTCCGTCGTCATGCCGGAGGCCACGGCCTCCTCCGAGTACAGGCTGCCCAGCCCGTGCTGCATCAGCGTGTCGGACTTCACGATGTGGGTGGAGGACCGCTGCACCATGGTGACGTCGGCGCCGTTCTCCCAAAGGTCGGCGCAGATGTCGTGGGCCGAGTTGTTGGAGCCGATCACCACGCACTGCTTGCCCGCCCACCCGGCGCCGCCGGGATGGCGGCTGCTGTGGTGCTGGGTGCCCCGGAAGCGGTCCATGCCGGGGATGTCCGGCAGGTTCGGCACGCCGGACACGCCGGTCGCCATGACCAGGTGCTTCGGGCGCAGCGTGACCGGCTGGCCGTCGCGCACCACCTCGACGACCCATTCGCCCGCGGCCTCGTCGTAGCGCGCGCCCCTGGCTTCGGTGCGCGTCCAGTAGTTCAGCTCCATGACCTTGGCGTACATCTCAAGCCAGTCGCCGATCTTGTCCTTGGGCGCGAACACCGGCCAATGGTCGGGGAACGGCAGGTAGGGCAGGTGGTCGTACCACACCGGGTCGTGCAGGCAGAGCGACTTGTAGCGGTTGCGCCAGGCGTCGCCGGGCCGGTCGTTCTTGTCGATGATGATGGCCGGCACGCCCAGCCGCCGGAGGCGCGCGCCCAGGCCGATGCCGCCCTGCCCGCCGCCGACCACCAGCACGTAGGGCTGCACGGCGGTGCCCAGCTCAGCCACCTCCTTCGCCCGGCGCTCCGCCCAGCTTTGGCGGCCCAGCGTGCTGCCGTGCTCGGCGCCCATCTCCCGGGTGGGTCCCCGGCGCTCCTCGTGGCCCTTTAGTTCGGTGATCGCGGTCAGCAGCGTCCAGCACTTGCCGTCCTTGAGCCGCAGGTGCCCGCGCCCGCGGGCCGTGGCGGTTTCGAAGCTGATCCAGACCTCGATCACGCCGTCGGCGCTGCTCGCCTCTCCGTCCACTGCCCAACCGCTCGGCTGGGTGCGCGGCAGCGACTCCCGCAGCATGGCGGCGATGGCGTCCCGCCCCTCAAAGGTCACGATGTTCCAACTGAACGCGACGAGGTCTCGCCAAAAGCATGTCTCGGTGAACTGCCCGGCGGCCTCCTCCGCGTCGCCCCGCGACAAGGCGTCCGCGAACCCGGAAAGCCAGAGCGCCGCCTTTTGCGACGCCGATTGGTCGAGCATGTCCCGCATCCCCCATTCGCATTCTTGTTGGCCGCAGGCTATCGAGAGCACCATTCGCCCGTCAACGAAGGATCACACCTCATGGCAACATACCCAGACCTGGCCGGCAAAACCGTGCTCATCACCGGCGGCGCGTCCGGGATCGGCGAGGCCATTGTCCGCCGCTTCGCCGCCCAGGGTTCGCGGGTCGGCTTCCTCGACATCAAGGACGAGGAGGGCCGCGCCTTGGCCGAGGAACTGGGGCCGGACGTGCGCTATGCCCGCGCCGACCTGACCGACATTACGGCCCTGCGCGCCGCCATCGCCGGGCTGCGCGACGCGATGGGGCCGATCACCGTGCTGGTGAACAACGCCGCCCACGACGAGCGCCACCGCACGGAGGACGTGACCCCCGAGTACTGGGACAACCGCATCGCGGTGAACCTGCGCCACCAGTTCTTCGCCGCGCAGGCCGTGCTGCCGGACATGAAGGCGGCGGGCGGCGGCGCCATCGTCAACTTCGGCTCCGTGTCCTGGATGGTCGGACAGGGCGGCATGGCGGCGTACACCGCTTGCAAGAGCGCCGTGCTCGGCCTCACCCGCTCGCTCGCCCGCGACTTCGGGCCGGACAACATCCGGGTCAACGCCGTCGCCCCCGGCTGGATCATGACCCGGCGGCAGAAGGAGCTGTGGCTCACCCCGGAGGGCGAGCGGGAGCTGATGGACCGCCAATGCCTCAAGCGCCAGCTCCAGCCGGACGAGATCGCCCGCGTGGTGCTGTTCCTCGCGTCCGAGGAAGCGTCGGCCTGCACGAACCAGCACTACGTGGTGGACGGCGGCTGGGTGTGACGCTGGGTGAGGCGGGGGCCTTTCCATTCCTGGCGGCGTGTTGCTAACGTGCACCGGAGGGGCGGATCAGACCCCGGGAAACGTTCGCGGAGTCTCGCTCATGCATCGTCGCCAGTTCAACGTCGGCCTAGCTGGAACCGGCCTGGCCGCCGTCGCCCTCGCCGCCGGGGTGCGCCCGGCGGCGGCGCAGCAGAAGAAGCTGCTCGCCTTTGTCGTCAACGTGTCCGCGGACTTCTGGACCATCGCGCGCCGGGGCATCGAGAAGGCGAACAAGGAGCATCCCGAGTACGAGATGCAGATGATCATCCCCGCCCAGGCCAGCGCCGCCGACCAGCGCCGCATCCTGGACGAGCTGCTGGCGCGGCAGGCCGCGGGCATCGCCATCTCCGCCATCAACCCGGCCAGCTCCACCGACGCGCTGAACCGCGCGGCGTCGCAGGCGCTGCTGTTCACCACCGACAGCGATGCGCCGGCCAGCAACCGGGTGGTGTACATCGGCACGGACAACGTCGATGCCGGCCGGGTGGCGGGCGCGCAGATGAAGAAGGCGCTGCCCAAGGGCGGCAAGGCCATGCTGTTCGTCGGCACCATGGACGCGGACAACGCCCGCGAGCGGGTGCAGGGCATCCGCGAGGCGCTCGGGGGCGGCAACATCGAGATCCTTGATATCCGCACCGACGACAGCGACTTCGCCCGCGCCAAGCGCAACGCGGAGGACACGCTGTCCCGCTACGCCGACCTCGGCCTGATGGTGGGGCTGTGGGCCTACAACACGCCGCAGATCTACCAGGCGGTGAAGCAGGCCGGGCGCGAGAAGACCGTGCAGGTCGTGGGCTTCGACGAGGACGCGCTGAC
>CAXTUO010000055.1:0-10787 GCA_964247175.1 uncultured Acetobacteraceae bacterium
ATCTACCCCATACAGGGCCAACGCCCACTTCGAGCTTCAGAGAACGCCACTTGTGGCCTGTAACTCATCCTGAACGAGAATAGTCAGACCTAGCGTCCGCTTTCCACCCATAGTGCTCAATGCTCGAAGCTGAACGTCAGCTCATCGGCTGCGCGACATGCGCTTGATAAGCCGGCCGTGTCAGCAGCCGCTCGTACCACCCCCGCAAATGCGGCTGCGGCGGCCGGGCCAGGTCGAAGGAGAACCAGCGGTGCACGTGCACGCCCAGCGCGATGTCCGCCAGCGTGAACACCGGGCCGGCAACGTAGGGCACCTTGGACAGGATGCCGTCGAGCAAAGTCCAGCACCGCCCGGCCTCGGCCGTGGCGGCGGCGATGGCGGCCTGATCGCGGCGCTCCGGCGCGGTGCGGACCAGGCCCTGGAACACCGTGGATTGCGGCCGGTTCAGCGTCGTCTGCTGCCAGTCCATCCAGCGGTCGATGCTGGCGCGCGCCCGCAGATCGTCCGGCCACATCGCGTTCCCCGGCGCGTTCGCGCCGGATAGGTAGCGGATCACCGCGTTGCTTTCCCACAGCACGAAATCATCCTCCACCAGCGTGGGCACCACGCCGTTCGGGTTCAGGGCGCGGTACTCCGGCGTGTCGGTGCCGCCGAACGGGCCGCCCACGTCCGTGCGCTCATACGGCAAGCCCAGCTCCTCCAGCAGCCAGATGGCCTTCATGACGTTGCTGGAATTGGCCCGGCCCAAAAGCTTGCGCATCTGTGTTCTCCCCTTGCGGCAAGCGGCACGGTACGGCGCGGGCGCGATTGCTCCAAGGGGTCATGCGCGCCATATCGCCGCCATGGTCACGTCCCGCCCCTCCTTGTTCGATGCCCGCGGCGCCGCCTGGGCCACGGTTCTGGCGTCGGCCGCGGCGCTGGGCGGTGCGCTGGCCTCCGAGCGCTTCCTGGGCCTCGTGCCCTGCGCGCTTTGCTTGTGGGAACGCTGGCCCTACCGCGTGGCGGTCGCGCTCGGCCTGCTGGCGTTGGCGGTGCCGCGCCGGGCGGCGCGCTGGGTCTTGGCCATGGCGATGCTCGCGGCGCTGTCCGGGGCGGCGCTCGCGGCGGTGCATGTCGGCGTGGAGCAGCATTGGTGGCCCAGCCCGCTGCCGGAGTGCGCCGCACCCTCCTTGGGCGGCGGCAGCATCGCCGAGCGCCTGGCCCGCATGCCGGCGACCGTCAGCAAGCCCTGCGACGAGCCGGCGTTCCTGTTGCCGGGCCTACCGGTGTCGATGGCGGCGATGAACCTGGTCCTCGCCCTGGCACTGGCCGGGTTCCTCGCCATCTCCCTGGGAAAGCAGAAAGGCACGGCATGAACGACATGATGGCGGCGAACGAGGCACGGACCCCCTTGCCCGGCGATCCCACCGCCCGCGACATGGTGGAGCGCATTATCCGCGTGGACCACGCCGGCGAGTATGGGGCGGCCCGCATCTACGAGGGCCAGCTCCGGGTCATGGGCCGCGGCCCCAAGGGCGACCTGATCCGGCACATGAAGGACCAGGAGCAGCACCACCTCGACACCTTCACCGGGCTGATCCGCACGCGCCGGGTGCGGCCCACGGCGCTGCTGCCGGTCTGGCACCTTGCGGGCTATGCGCTGGGCGTCGTGACGGCGGCGCTGGGGGACCGGGCGGCGATGGCCTGCACGGTGGCGGTCGAGGAAGCCATCGACGAGCACTACGCGGCGCAGGCGGCGTCGCTCGGCGAGGAGGAAGCGCCGCTCCGCACCACCATCGAGCGGTTCCGCGCCGAGGAGCAGGAGCACCGCGACATCGGGCTGGAGCACGAGGCCGAGCAGGCGCCGGCTTACCGCCTGATGTCCGCCGTGATTAAGGCGGGCTGCAAGGTGGCGATTGCGGTGAGCGAGCGGGTGTAGGCCGAGAAACCAACGGGAAGTTCATCGCAACCCAGGCGTCGGGCGTCCGTTGGGTGGTCGGCGGATGCCGCACACTCGACGGAGATACCGACGATGTTCCTACGAATTGACAAGCTGCAGGCCGAGCTTCCGGCGCCGAAGAAGCAGGACCCGAACGCCGCGGCTGCGCTCCAGGAGTTGCTGGGCGGCAAGTATGGCGAGATGTCCACGCTCGGCAACTACATGTTCCAAAGCTTCAACTTCCGCAGCAAGTCGAAGCTGCGTCCATTCTACAGCCTGGTTGCCGCCATCACGGCGGAGGAGCTGGGCCATGTCGAGCTGGTGTCCAACGGCGTGTCGATGCTGAACGCCGGGCCGGACCTGCCGGCGAACGAGAAGGGCGGGGCCGACATCACCGATGCGCCGTTCTCGGGGATGCAAGACATCCGGCTGGCCGGGTCGTTCCTTTCGAACGGCGGCGGCTCGATGCCGATGAACAGCAACGCCGCGTCTTGGAACATGGACATGGTGACCACCACGGGAAACGTGGTGTTCGACCTGCTGCACAACTTCCACCTGGAATGCGGCGCGCGCATCCACAAGCTCCGGGTTTACGAGACCATGACGGAGCCGACCGGCCGCGAGGTCTGCGGCTACCTGCTGGTCCGCGGCTCCGTGCACGCCCATGCCTACGCGCTGGCGCTGAAGCAGCTCACCGGCGTCGCGATCGAGAAGATGCTGCCGACGCCGAACATCAACCTCGACAAGATCCCCGAATGCCAGAAGTACCTGGCCGAAGGGTCGCACCGCCGGCTGTACCGTTTCAGCCCGGACGATTACAAAGAAATGTCGGGCATTTGGGGCCGTGGCGAGCAGGCGTTGCCGGGCGACCCGCCGGGCGAGCTTGAGGTGGTCGATGGATACCCGGAAGGCGGCAAGATCCACGACCTCACGGGCCAGGCCGCGGCGTTCACCCCGGAATATGCGCCCGAGGAAATGTTCGAGATCGCGACCAAGCTCTATCAGGCGTCCCGCTGACCCTGCACGCCACGCCCCGGCGACCGGGGCGTGGCGTGGCGTCAGCTTTCGAGTTCGCTGTCCCAATACAGGTAGTCGCGCCAGCTTTCGTGCAGGTAGTTCGGCGGGAAGGCCCGGCCGTTCTCCTGCAGTTCCCAAGTTGAAGGCTGGACCGGCCTCAAACGCGGGTGCATGTGGCACTCGCGCGGCAGTTTGTTGCCCTTGCGCAGGTTGCAGCCGCCGCAGGCGGTGACGACGTTTTCCCAGGTTGTGCGCCCGCCCCGGCTGCGCGGCACCACATGGTCGAACGTGAGATCGTGCGTGGGATAACGGTCGCCGCAGTACTGGCAACTGAAGGCGTCGCGCAGGAACACGTTGAACCGGGTGAACGCCGGCTTTCGCGCCGCCGGGATGTAGTCCTTCAGCGCGATGACGCTCGGCAGGCGCATCGACATGCTGGGCGAATGCACCTCGTCCTCATACTCGCTGAGCACCGAAACGCGGTCGAGGAACACCGCCTTCACCGCGTCCTGCCAGCTCCACACCGAAAGCGGAAAATAGGAGAGCGGCCGGAAATCGGCGTTGAGGACCAGTGCCGGGTAGTGCAAACCTCCGTCGGGCAATGCGCGCTCCTCGATCACGGACGCAACATCTGGTGCCAGCATCGGGAGACAGGCCGCCAGATCATGTGCGCCGCCAAACCTGGCTCTGTTATCGCACCAGCAACTCACACCGACAAGCCATGCCGGCGCTTGTCACCGCCTCGTCATGCGAACAACCGTTGCAGGAACAACGCCCCAGCCGATAGCCCGGCGTCGTCGATGCCATGCCCCAGCGCCGGGCACCACAGCGTCTGCACCGGGATGCCCAGCCGGGTCAGCGCCGCTTCCGCCGCCCTGGCCCGGGAAAACGGCACAACCTCGTCCTGCTCGCCATGCACCAGCAGCACCGGCGGGTGCCCGACGCATTCCGCCGCAAGTCCCGGCGTGTCCAGCAACGCGCCGGAATAGGCGAGGATGCCGCGCGGGGGCGCCGGGCGGCGCAGGCCGGCGTGCAGCACCATCATGGCGCCCTGGCTGAACCCCATCATCGCTGCCGCATCCGGCGGAAGGCGGGCCTGGGTCAACTCGGCGTCGATGTATGCCAGCAGGTGCGGCGCGGCCCGGCGGGCGCCCGCGTCCAGCACCGCCGGGGTGCGGTCCTGCAAGCTGAACCATTGGCGGCCGGCCGGCGCCCCGTCGTACGGCTCCGGCGCGTCCGGCGCCACGAACAGCGCATCGGGCAGGGCACGGGACCAAGTCGGCGCAAGGTCGATCAGGTCGTGGGAGTCGGCGCCGACGCCGTGGCACAGCACAACCAGTTGCCGCGCCGCCCCCTTCGACGCCGGCCCCCAGCGCAGGCCCGTCAGCCCTGCCATCCGACCCTCCATGGTCATTACGATATCGTGTCCATGGCGACCGGAGTCGCCGCAACCTCCGTGTGCGCGGGCGCCAACGGCTCGATCAGTTCTGGCCCGTTGTTGCGCACGCTGTTGACCCGGCTCGACACCGGCCAAACGCGCAACGGCGCCGCCGAAGGCCGCAACAGCGCCGAGGGCTCGCCCGGCGTTTCGCCGAGCCAGGCCGCCCAGTCCGCTTCTTCCAGGATCACCGGCATGCGCTCGTGCAGATGGCCGAGCGCGTCGGCCGCGGTGGTCGTCACCACGGCATAGGTGCGGATGGCCTGCCCGTCCGGACCGCGCCAGCCTTCCCAGATGCCGGCCAGCGCCATGATGCGGCCATCGGCGCGGGCGATGGCATGGGGCTGCTTGCCTCTCGCGCCCACCTGCCACTCGTAGAAGCCGTCAATCGGCACGATGCAGCGGCGCCGGGCAAAGGCGTCGCGGAACGTGGGCAGGGTTGCCACGGTCTCCGCGCGGGCGTTGATCGGCTGCCTGATCTTCTTCGGATCGCCGCGCGCCCAATGCGGCAGCAGGCCCCAGCGCAGCAGGTCCAACTGCCGCGCCCCGGTTTCGGGATGCCGCCGCACCACCGGGCCGTCCTGCGTCGGCGCCATGTTCCAGGTCGGCTGCCAGTTCGGCGTGTCGTTCTGCGTCGCGAAAGCGCGGCGGATCTCGTCCGGGGATGTCGTGGCGAAGTACCTGCCGCACATCCATGATAGCTTGGGCCGCGCGCCCATCTTTCAATCGTGCCGCGCGCTGAGTAGGTTCGCGCGGTGTTGAAGGGGAATGCTGCGATGGGTTGGATGCGATGGCTCCCGGTCCTGCTGCTGCTGTCGGGGCAGGCGGCGATGGCGCAGGACCGCGTGCTGAACGTGTACAACTGGACCGACTACATCGACCCCAAGGTGCTGGAGCGGTTCACCAGCGAGACCGGCATCAAGGTCCGCTACGACGTGTATGACAGCCTGGAAACGCTGGAAGGCAAGCTGCTGGCGGGCAGTTCCGGCTACGACATCGTGGTGCCGACCGCCGAGCCGACCTTTTCCCGCCTGATCGCGGCCAAGGCGCTGCTGCCGCTCGACCGGTCCAAGATCCCGAACTGGCCGAATCTCGATCCCACGCTGATGCAGCGGGTGCAGGTGTCCGACCCCGGCAACGGGCACGGCGCGATCTACCTGTGGGGCACGGTCGGGCTGGGCGTGATCCCCGAGCGCATCCAGGCGCTCGACCCCGGCGCGCCGACCGACAGTTGGGACCTGCTGCTGAAGCCGGAGCACGCGAAGAAGCTCGCAGGCTGTGGCATCAGCGTGATGGACAGCGCCATCGACACCATCCCGAGCATCCTGAAATACCTCGGCCGCAACCCCGAAAGCACCGACGCCAAGGACCTCGCCGACGTGGAGCGCACCCTGATGGCGATCCGCCCGTATATCCGCACCTTCGCGTCGGGCGGCGCGGTGGAGGCGCTGGCCGGCGGGCAGACCTGCCTTGCGATGACCTACTCCGGCGATGTGATCCAGGCGTCCGCGCGGGCCAAGGAGGCCGGGCAGCCGGCAGTCCGCTACATCGCGCCCAAGGAGTTCGCCGAGCTGACCTTCGACATGCTGGCCGTCCCGGCCGACGCGCCGCACCCGGCGGAGGCCATGCAGTTCATCAACTTCCTGTTGCAGCCCGACGTGATGGCCGCGATCACCAACCAGGTGCACTACCCGAACGCCGTGCCGGCCAGCCGTCCCCTGATCGCGCCGGAGGTGCGGAACGACCCGGACGTGTATCCGGACACGGCGTCCCCGCGCTTCTTCACCGTCCGCGCTGTGCCGCAATCGGCGGACCGGCTGCGCACCCGGATGTGGGCGCGGTTCAAGGCGGGGCAGTAGCCGATTGGCCGATGTAGAGATCACGGGCCTCACCGTCCGCTATGGCCCGGCAATCGCATTGGACCAGTTGGACCTTTCCATCGACAGCGGCGAGATGTTCGTGCTGCTCGGCGGCTCCGGCTCCGGCAAGACGACGCTGCTGCGCACGCTGGGCGGCTTCATCCAGCCGGCGGCTGGGCGCATCGTGCTGGCGGGGCAGGACATCACGGCGCTCCCGCCGCACCGCCGCCCGGTGAACACCACCTTCCAGTCCTACGCGCTGTTCCCGCACATGAACGTGGCGGACAACGTCGGCTTCGGCCTGCGCCGCCAGGGGGTGCCGCGGGCCGAGATCGCGCGCCGGGTGGCGTCCTTGCTCGACCTCGTGCGGCTGGGCGAGTTCGCCGGGCGGCGGCCGGATGCTTTGTCGGGCGGGCAGCGGCAGCGGGTGGCGCTGGCCCGGGCGCTGGCGCCGCGCCCGCGGCTGCTGCTGCTGGACGAGCCGCTGTCGGCGCTTGACCGTTCGCTCCGCGAGCAGACCCGGCAGGAACTGCTGCGCGTGCAGCGGGAAACCGGGACCACCTTCGTGTTGGTCACGCACGACCAAGACGAGGCGTTGGCGATGGCGAGCCGGATCGGCCTGCTGCATGGGGGCCGCTTGGCGCAGGTCGGCACGCCCGCCGAGATTTACGAGCGGCCGAATAGCCGCTTCGTGGCAGGCTTCATGGGGGCGGCCAACATCCTGCCCGGCACGGTGCGGACCGCGGCGCCGGATGCGGTGCTGGACCTCCATGGCATCGGGCCGGCGCAGGCCGCGGGACCGGCGCCGACTGCTGCCGGCAGCGCGCTGCACGTCGCGCTGCGGCCGGAGCGGCTGCGCATCGCGCCAGGGGCGGCGCATGGCGTGAACACGGCGCCGGGCACGGTGACGGACAGCGCCTATCGCGGCGGCACCATGGACCATCACGTGCGATTGCAAGGGGGTGCCACCCTGCTCGTGTCGCAGCCGCTGGCGGACGGGGTGGGCGCCGGCCTGCTCGCGCCGGGAAGCGCCGTCGCGGTGTCCTGGCCGCCCGAAGCTTGCGTGCTGCTGCCCGAATGAACCGCCCTAAGTGAATCGTCTCGGATGAACCGCTCTGCCGTGCTGGCGCCGGTCTGGCTCTGGCTGCTGCTGTTCGTGGCGCTGCCGGTGGTGATCGTGGCGGCGCTGTCGTTTTCAACTTCCATTCCCGGCGTGCCGCCGTACACGCCGCTGCTGCGGTCGCCGGACCCGGCCAACTACGCGGCGCTGACCGACGACGCCTTCTACCTGGACGCCGCGCTGAAGAGCCTCGCGGTGGCCGGGGTGTCGTCCGTGTTCTGCCTGCTGATCGGCTATCCCATGGCGCTGGCCATCGCACGCGCGCCGGACCGCTGGCGTTCCCTGCTGCTGCTCGGCGTCATGCTGCCGTTCTGGACCGGCTTCCTGCTCCGCATCACCGCCTGGATCGGGCTGCTGCGCGACGAGGGCTGGATCAACGCCGGGCTGCACGCCATGGGCCTGCCGGCACTGCGCCTGCTTTACACCGACTTCGCGATGTATGTCGGCGTGACCTACGCCTACCTGCCGTTTATGATCCTGCCGCTCTACGCCCGCCTGTCCCGCCGCGATCCGGCGCTGGAGGAGGCCGCGGCCGACCTGGGCGCCAGCCCCTGGACCACCTTCCGCACCGTCACCCTGCCACTGTCCGTGCCCGGCATCGTCGCCGGCCTCGCCCTCGTGTTCATCCCGGCGATGGGCGAGTACGTGATCCCGGAGCTGCTGGGCGGCCCGGGCGCGCAGACCATCGGGCGGGCGCTGTGGAACGAGTTCTTTTCCAACCGCGACTGGCCCATGGCGGCAACGGTGGCGAACGCGCTGCTGCTGGCGCTGCTGGTGCCCATGGTGGCGCTGCGGGCGCGGCAATGAGGCCCAGGTGACAAGGCGGGGACCATGAGGCGGGGCTGGTTTCTGAACGCTTGCCTGCTGCTCGGCTACGCCTTCCTGTATGTGCCGGTGGTGCTGCTGGTGGCGACGAGCTTCAACCCGAACCGGCTCACCACCGTGCTGTCCGGCTTCTCGCTGCGCTGGTACGCGGCCTTGTGGGCGGACGACAAGCTGATCGCGGCGGCGCTGCTGTCGCTGCGCATCGCGGCCTTGTCGGCGACCGGTGCCACGGTGCTCGGCACGCTGGCCGGGTATGCGCTGGCGCGGTTCGGGCGGTTCGGTGGGCGGGGAGCGTTCGCCGCCTTGCTGTCCGCGCGGCTGGTGCTGCCGGACGTGCTGGTCGGGCTGTCGCTCCTGCTGCTGTTCGTGCAGATGGAGCAGGTGGTCGGCTGGCCCGCCGGGCGCGGGGCGCTGACCATCACGCTGGCGCACGTTTCGGTCAGCCTGTCCTACGTCGCCGTGGTGATCGAGGCGCGGCTCGCCGACGCGGGGTCGGAGCTGGAGGACGCGGCGATGGACCTCGGCGCGTCGCCTCCTGCGGCGTTCGTCCTGGTGACGCTGCCGCTGCTCGGCCCGGCGCTGCTGTCCGGCTGGCTGCTGGCGTTCACGCTGTCGCTGGACGACCTGGTGGTGGCGACCTTCGTGTCGGGGCCGGGCGCCAGCACGCTGCCGATGGTGGTGTTCTCCGCGCTGCGCCTGGGCGTGACGCCGGAGCTGAACGCGCTGGCGACGGTGATCCTGGCCGTGGTGTCGGTGGCGCTGGGCGGCGCGTGGCTTTTGCAACAAAAAGCCGGGCGCGCGGTTGTGCCGGGGCGGGCAGGGGCATAAGGTCCGGCGGTCGCAAGAACTGGTGGGTATTGATGTCCCTCATCGCCGAACGCCTGGACCGGATCAGCCCGAGCCAAACCATCGCCATTTCCACCAAGGCGCGGGCGCTCAAGGCCGAAGGGCGGAACATCATCAGCCTGTCGGCCGGGGAGCCGGACTTCGACACCCCGCAGAACGTCAAGGACGCGGCGATCCGCGCCATCCAGTCCGGCGACACCAAGTACACCGACGTTCCCGGCACCAGGGCGCTGCGCCAGGCGGTCGCGGACAAGTTCAAGCGCGACAGCGGCCTCGACTACAGCGCGGACGAGATCATCATCTCGACCGGCGGCAAGCAGGTGATCTTCAACGCCATGGTCGCGACCATGAACCCGGGCGACGAGGCGGTGATCCCGACGCCGTGCTGGGTCAGCTACCCCGACATCGTGTCGCTCGCGGACGGCACGCCGGTGTTCGTGCCCTGCGGCCAGAACAACGGCTTCAAGCTGCGCGCGGAGGACCTGGAAGCGGCGATCACGCCCCGGACCAAGTGGTTCATGCTGAACAGCCCGTGCAACCCCACGGGCGCCGCCTACTCGGCGGAGGAGCTGCGCCCGATCTGCGACGTGCTGCTGCGCCATCCCGACGTGTGGGTGTTCACCGACGACATCTACGAGAAGCTGGTCTATGACGGCTTCAAGCCGGCGACGGTGGTGCAGGTGGAGCCGCGGCTGCGCGACCGCACGGTGACGATGAACGGGTGCAGCAAGGCCTACGCGATGACCGGTTGGCGCATCGGCTTCGCGGGCGCCCCCGTGCGGCTGATCAAGGCGATGGACAAGCTGCAATCGCAGAGCACGTCCAACACCAGCAGCGTCAGCCAGGCCGCCGCCGTGGAGGCGCTGACGGGGCCGCAGGAGTTCATCGGCGAGATGGTCGCCGTTTACAAAACGCGGCGCGACCTGGTGGTGTCCATGCTGAACAAGGCGCCGGGCCTGAACTGCCACTTGCCGGAAGGCTCGTTCTACGTGTTCCCCAGCATGCAGGGCTGCGTTGGCAAGACCAGCCGCGGCGGCGCGGTCATCAAGGACGACGAGAGCTTCGTCACCGCGCTGCTGCAAGAGGAGGGCGTCGCCGCGGTGCACGGCGCGGCGTTCATGTACCCCGGCCATTTCCGCATCAGCTACGCGACCGACACGGACAGCCTGGTGAAAGCCTGCGAGCGCGTCCAGCACTTCTGCGAGGGGCTGCGCTGACCCATGCCGGGGTTCGCGCAGCGGCTGGGCCGCGCGCCGGTCGCGGCCACCGTTGCCATGACCGCCAAGGCACGGGCGATGCGGGCGCAGGGGATCGAGGTCATCGCGCTCACCATCGGCGAGCCTGACTTCGACAGCCCGCCGCACGCCATCGAGGCCGCGCGCCAGGCGGGCCTGCGCGGCGACACCAAGTACCCGCCGCAGGATGGCCAGCCCGCGCTGAAGCAGGCGATCCAGCGCAAGTTCCGGCGCGACTCCGGCCTGGAGTTCGCGCTCGACGAAATCATGGTCAGCAACGGCGGCAAGCAGGTCATCTTCAACGCCCTGATGGCGACGCTGGACGAGGGCGACGAGGTGGTCATCCCCGCGCCGTACTGGGGCGCCTACCCGTTGATGACGCGGGTGGTCGGCGGCGAGCCAGTCGTGGTGAACTACCCGCAGAACAACGGCTTCAAGCTGCGTCCGGAGGACCTGGACGCGGCAATCAGCCCACGCACCAAGTGGCTGCTGCTGAACTTCCCCAACAACCCGACCGGCGCCGCCGCGA
>CAXTUO010000056.1:0-6076 GCA_964247175.1 uncultured Acetobacteraceae bacterium
CGTCCTCCCCCGCCCCGCCGCGCGTCGCGGACGGGCCGTTCGCGGCGCTGGTGGCGTTCCGGCGCTGATGGAGGCGGAGGGCGGCGAGGACCGGGTGTGGCAACGCCTGGACAAGTGGCTGTGGTGCGCGCGCTTCATGAAGGCGCGGTCCGATTGCGCGCGCCTCGTCGCGGGCGGCTCCGTGCGTATCAACCGCCAGGTGACGGACAAGCCGCATGCCCGGCTGCGGCCCGGCGATGTCGTGACGCTGCCGTTGCGGCAGCAGGTCCGTGTGGTCCGCGTGCTGTCGCTGGCCAGCCGACGCGGCCCGGCGCCGGAAGCGCAGGCGCTGTATGAGGAGATCGCCGACGCGCCGTGACACGCAGGGCCGCCCCGCCGCACGCCGCTTGCGCCCGGGGTGAAACGACCGCATATCGCCCCACTTAACGGCAAAATCCCGAACATTGGCGTTCCGGAAGTGGAAGGGGCTGGCGATGACCTACGTGGTCACCGAAAACTGCATCAAGTGCAAATACATGGACTGCGTCGAGGTGTGTCCGGTGGACTGCTTCTACGTCGGCGAGAACATGCTGATGATCCATCCCGACGAGTGCATCGACTGCGGGGTGTGTGAGCCTGAATGCCCGGCGGAGGCCATCGTGCCGGACAGCGACGACCGCGCCGCCGCCTGGGCCGAGCGCAACCGCATCTACTCGCTGGAATGGCCGAACATCGTCCGCAAGGGCGAACCGCCGCCGGACGCGGACGAGTGGAAGGACAAGCCGGACAAGGAAGCCTTGTTCTCGCCGGAGCCTGGCAAGCCGTAACTGGACCGCGCGGTGGGACGCGGCGTCAGCCGCGGTGACGTCCTGCAAAAATTGTGTTATGCTTCGTTGGCTGGCGACAATCCATGCTGAACAGTGTTCGATTGATGGCACGAGCCGTTCGCTGGCCTTTGCATAACCCATTCAGCAGGCGCTCACAGGTCTGCAGGCCAGGAGAGTTATAAGGTGCCCACCAAGCCCGTAGCAGCCAAGGATGCCGTTCCAGACACGGTTGCTCTCATGCCTGGCAATTCGAGTCCAGCAGGCGAGACGGCGGAGATGCCGGGGGCAAGCCCGGCCGGGGCGAAGCCGGAGGCGGCCGAGCCGCCGTTCCGCTCGCCGCCCAAGATGCCCGGCCATATGCCCGGCATGCATGGCCGGCCGCAGATCGTCCCGCGCGCCATGGCGGCCAAGGAGGACTTCGCGGAGGGCGATTATGTCGTGTATCCCACCCACGGCGTCGGCAAGGTCGAGCGGATCGCGACGGAGGAGATCGCCGGGCACAAGCTCGAACTGATCCACATCACGTTCGAGGAGAACCGCATGACGCTGCGGGTCCCCGTGGCCAAGGCGCGCACGGCCGGGCTGCGCAAGCTCGCGACGCGGGAGATGTTTGACAAGGCGCTGGACCTGCTCAAGGGCCGGGCGCGGATCAAGCGCACCATGTGGTCGCGCCGGGCGCAGGAGTACGAGCAGAAGATCAACTCCGGTGACCCGTTGCAGATCGCCGAGGTGGTGCGCGACCTGCATCGCAACGCCGGACAGCCGGACCAGAGCTTCAGCGAGCGGCAGATCTACGAGGCCGCGATGGACCGCCTGGCGGCCGAGATGGGCGCGCTGGACGGCACGGACAAGGCCGCAGCGTCGTTGAAGCTGGCCGAGAAGCTCAAGGCCATCGTCAAGGGCGCCGCGGTCGAGGTGGATGCGGATGGCGCCGAGGTCGAGCCGGAGATAGAGGCCGCCACGGAAACGGAATAGGCGTGGTCTCCGCAAGGCTGCGCGCCGCCAACGAAAAAGGCCCGAGGGATTGCTCCCTCGGGCCTTTGCCATAAGCAGGCTCGGTTAGCTGTTGCTGTTGCGGTTGCCGAACAGCTGCAGCAGCAGCATGAACAGGTTGATGAAGTTCAGATACAGGCTCAGCGCGTCGAACACGCTGCGCTTGGCCGCGATGTCCGTGCCCTCGGCGTAGGCATACTGCTGGTAGTCGTTCTTGATCCGCTGCGTGTCGTAAGCGGTCAGGCCGACGAAGACCAGCACGCCGATGATGCTGATGGCGAACTGCAGCGCGGTGCTGCCGATGAACATGTTGACCAGCGACGCGATGATGATGCCGATCAGGCCCATCATCAGGAAGCTGCCCATCTTGCTCAGGTCCGACCGCGTCGTGTAGCCATACAGGCTCATCGCGCCGAAGGTCGCGGCCGAGACGAAGAACACCCGGGCAATGCTGGCGCCGCTGTAGATCAGGAAGATGTTCGCGATCGACGCGCCCATGGCGGCGGCGAACGCCCAGAACAGCGCCTGCGTCGCCGAGCGCGACAGCCGGTTCACGCCGAAGCTCAGCACCATGGTGAACACCAGCGGCGCGAAGATCGCGGCGTAGCCCAGGATGGTCGGCTGGATCGCGATGCCGCGCGGCGTCATGACCTGCTGGTAGAACAGCGAGATCAGGCTGGTGTTCGCGATGGCGTAGGCGACGATGCCGGTCAGCAGCAGGCCCGAGGACATCCAGTTGTAAACGCGCAGCATGTATGCGCGCAGCCCGGCGTCGAGTACCGCGGTGTCCGCGGCCGCGCTGGGCGCGTAGGTTCGAGAGTCGGGGATAAAAGCCATAATCCTTTTCCTCATGTGGGCGTGACTGCCCGTGCCGCGTATGTTGGTTGATTCCAATTCTGGATCAAGCGAAATCGAGAGAACCGGATTCTGAGCCGCCCGCTACTCGTTTCTTAAAAATGGCGCAGCCCGCGCCCGCAGCGCCGAGGCCGTGCCGGCATAGCCGAAGCCCAGCATCAGCACGACGCATCCCCCGATTGTCGCCGCCAGGATGCCCGGCAGGAACACCCAGTCCGCCCGCATCAGGAAGCGCACGACGCCCCAGCTCGCCAGCGTGCCCACCAGCGCCGCGATCAGCCCGGCTGCCGCCCCGATCAGCCCGAACTCCACCAGCCACGCCGCCCGGATCTGTTGGCGCGTCGCGCCAAGCGTCTTCAGCACCACCGCCTCCGCCATGCGCCGGCGCTGCCCGGCCGCCACCGCGCCCACCAGCACCAGCGCCCCGGAAGCGAGCGTGACCGATCCCGTCGCCGCCAGCGCCGCCGCGATCTTGCCGACCAGCGCCGCCACCGCGCCCAGCACGTCTGCGACCCGGATGCCCGACACGTTCGGCAGCGCGTCCGTCACCGCGCGCAGCACCGCGCCCTCGTCCGCAGCCGCCGCCCGCACCGTCGCGATGTGCGTGTGCGGCGCCCGCTCCAGCAGGCCGGGCGAGGCGACCATGGTGAAGTTGATGGACAGGGACCGCCAGGCGATGTCCCGCAGGTTGGCGATGCGCAGGTCGATGTCCCGCCCAAGCACGTTGACCCGCAGCGTGTCGCCGACCCCCACGCCCCAGCCCCGCGCCAGCCCGGCGTCGAACGACACCAGCGGCGGCCCCGCGTAGTCCGGCGGCCACCACTCGCCCGCGACCAGGCGCGACCCGTCCGGCACCGTCCGGCTGTAGGTCAGGCCGCGGTCGCCGCGCAGCGCCCATTGCGTTTCGGGCGTCGCGCGCACCTGGTCCGCCGGCACGCCGTTCACCGCGACCAGCCGGGCACGCAGGCTCGGCACCTCGGCGATGTCGCCGACGCCGGGTTGGGCGTGGAGGACCTGCTGGAAGCGGGCGAGCTGGTCGTTCTGGATGTCGATAAAGTAGAAGGTCGGCGCGTTGGCCGGAAGCTGTTCCAAGACCTGGTTGCGGATATTGCCCTGGATCAGCGCAACGGCGGCCAGGGTGGACAGGCCGAGGCCGAGCGACACCAGCATCAACGGCGTCGCCGCACCGGGCCGGTGCAGGTTGGCGACGCCGAGCCTGGCCCAGGGCGCCGACAGCCGCGGCGCGCGCCGGGCCAGGGCCATCAGCACGCCGCCGCCAATGCGGAACAGCAGCAGGGTCACGGCCGCGCCGCCGCAGAACCACAGCGCGAAGCCGCGCTCGGGCGACGCCGCGACCGTCAGCCCGACCAGTGCCGCGACCAGCGCGCCCTGGGTCAGCAGCAGCCACGGGCGGGCACGCAGCCGCGCCGGCAGCAGCGCGTCCCGGAACAGCGCCGCCCCCGGGATCTGCGATGCCCGCGCCAATGGCCAAAGCGCAAAGGCCCCGGCGGTTAACAGCCCATACACCGCCGCCAAGGCCAGGGACCGCGGATACAGCCCGGCCTGCGGCGGCACCGGGAGCGCGTCGCCAAACAGCTTGACGCCTACGATCGGCAGCACCGCCCCCACGGCGACGCCGATCAGCACGCCCACGGCGGACAGCGCCAGGACTTGGATCAGGAACACCGCGAAGATCGTCCGGGTGGAGGCCCCCAGGCAGCGCAGCGTGGCGATGGTGCGCGCCCGCGCTTCCAGCCACGCCCGCACGCCGGTCGCGACGCCAATGCCGCCGACCAGCAGCGCCGTGAGGCCGACCAGCG
Source organism: uncultured Acetobacteraceae bacterium (assembly GCA_964247175.1). Lineage (GTDB taxonomy): Bacteria > Pseudomonadota > Alphaproteobacteria > Acetobacterales > Acetobacteraceae > CAHJXG01. The sequence goes on from CAXTUO010000056.1 coordinate 4,475, forward strand.
TCATGAACAGGCTGGTCTGGTCGATGAAGCGGGCGACCCCGGGCGCGGCCTCCGTCGCGTTGCGGATGCGCCATCCCTGGTCCGGGAAGGCGGCCCGCAGCGCCACCGTGGTGGCCGCAGGGTCCGTATCCGGCGGCAATACGGCGCGCAGATCGTAGTTCAGCAGCGAACCCGGCTGCACCAGCTCGGTTGCCGGCAACGCCGCCGCCCCGATCATCGCCCGCGGGCCGAGGATGGTCGGCGTCGCGACCCGGTCCGGCTCGCTCAGCAGCACGCCGCGCAACTGCACGGTGCTCTGGCCCAGGCGCAGCAGCGCGCCGGGCTGCACGCCCAGGCGGTCCAGCACCACCTGCTCCGCGACCAGCCCGGCCATCCCGTCCCGCTCGGCCAAAGCGTCCTGCAAGGTCCCGGCGGACGTGGTGGCGTTGCCGACCAGCGGATAGGCGGGGTCAACGGCTTTCAGCTCAACAAGCTGGCGCTCTCCAGACCCGCCGCCCGGTCCCGGCGCCACCAGCATCGAGCGCATCTGCACCACGTCCGAAACCCGGGCGCCCCGGGCGCGGAACCAGTCGCGCAGCGCGTCCGGCAAAGGCTGCGCGCCCGATTGGATTTCGAGGTCGCCGCCCAGGATGCGCCGGCCCTCCGTCGCCAGGCCGCGCTCGATGCCTTCCCGCAGGCTGCCGACCGCGGCGATGGCACCGACGCCGAGCGCCAGGCACGCCAGCACGATGCGCAGGCCACGCACGCCGCCGCGCAGCTCGCGCCGGGCGAACCGCAGCGCGATCACGCGGGCACGCCCACGCGGCCGTCGGCGATGCGGATGCGCCGGCCGCAGCGGTCGGCGAGCGCCGGATCGTGGGTGATCAGCAGCAGGGTGGTGCCGGCGTTCGCCTGCATCCCGAACAGCAGGTCCATCACCGTCCGCCCGGTCGCCACGTCAAGGTTGCCGGTCGGCTCGTCCGCCAGCAGCAGGCGGGGACCCGGCGCGAAGGCGCGGGCCAGCGCGACCCGCTGCTGCTCGCCCCCGGACAACTGGCCCGGCAGATGCGTGAAGCGGTGCGACAGCCCGACCGAGGCCAGGCTCTGCGCCGCCCGCGCCTCCGCGTCCCGCACCCCGGCCAGTTCCAGCGGCACCGACACGTTCTCCAGCGCCGTCATGGTCGGAATGAGGTGGAACGATTGGAACACGATGCCGATGTGGTCGCGGCGGAACCGGGCCAGTGCGTCCTCATCGAGTCGCGTCAGCTCCTGGCCCGCCACCTGCACGCTGCCGCCCGTCGCCCGCTCCAGCCCGGCCAGCACCATCAGCAGGCTGGTCTTGCCCGATCCCGACGGACCCACGAGGCCCACGGCCTCCCCCGCCTCGATATCGAGATCGACGCCTCCCAGAATATTGACCGGCCCGGCCGCGGAGGGCACGGTCAGCCGCAGGTCCCGCACCCGCACCAGGGGCGCAGAGGCAGGGTGAGCCATCGATATGTCCATGATAGGCCCATATGGCGCGCGCCGTTGGCCGGCCAACGTCGCAGCACTGGCCATGCTGGCTTTTTTGGCGGCCAGTCCTTTGGCGCCCAACCCGGCGCAGGCCCGCACGACCCGCAT
>CAXTUO010000056.1:6176-10710 GCA_964247175.1 uncultured Acetobacteraceae bacterium
TTTTGGCGGCCAGTCCTTTGGCGCCCAACCCGGCGCAGGCCCGCACGACCCGCATCCTCGTGCTGGGCGACAGCCTGACGGCAGGCTATGGCCTGGCGCAGGCGGACGGGTTCCAGGCGGTGATGCAAGCGGCGCTCCGCGCCCGCGGGCTGGACGTGGCCCTGATCGACGGCGCCGTGTCCGGGGACACCTCGGCCGGCGGGCGGGCGCGGCTGGACTGGGCCTTGGCGGACGGCGCGGACGCGGCGTTCGTCGAGCTGGGCGCCAATGACGGCCTGCGCGGCCTCGACCCGGCGGGCACCGAGGCCAACCTCAACGCGATCCTGGACGAGCTGGCGGCCCGCGGGATGCCCGTGCTGCTGTCCGGGATGCTGGCGCCGCCCAACCTCGGCGCCGACTACGGCGCGGCGTTCAAGGCGGTGTTCGAGCGGCTCGGCAAGCGGCCCGGCCTGCTTTACGACCCGTTCTTCCTGGAAGGCATCGCGGGCGAAGCGGAGTTGAACCAGGGCGACCGCATGCACCCCAACCCCCAAGGCGTGCGCCAGGAGGTTTCGCGGCTGCTGCCGATGATGGAACGGCTGGTCGCCGCGGCCAACCGGGGGACGTGATGCGGCTGTTCGTGGCGCTCGACCTGCCGCACGCGCTGCGGGAGCGGCTGTCCTGGATGGCGGGCGGCCTGCCCGGCGCGCGCTGGGTCGCGCCGGAGAACTACCATGTCACCCTGCGCTTCATCGGCGAGCTGCCGGGCTACCGGGCGGAGGAGGTGGACCAGGCGCTGGCGGCGTTGCGCGCGCCGGGCTTCACGCTGCAACTGGCGGGCATCGGCACGTTTGAGAAGGGTGGCAAGGTGAACAGCCTATGGGCCGGGGTGGAGCGCAACCCGCAGCTCGACCATTTGCAGACCAAGATCGAGACCGCGTTGCAGCGCGCCGGGCTGGAGCGGGAACGGCGTCGCTTCCTGCCGCATGTGACGCTGGCGCGCATGGACGGCGTGCCGGAAGCGAAGATCGCCGGCTGGGTCGCCGGACATAACCTGTTCCGCAGCCAGCCGGTGCTGGTGGAGCACTTCACGCTGTTCAGCTCGCGGCTGGGCAAGGAACAGGCGGTTTACACGCCGGAGGTCGAGTACGAGCTGGTGTGAGCGCCAAGCGCCCTCTCTATATAAGAGTGGATGACCCTCGACGACCTCGCGGCCCAGGTCCGCGCCTGCACCCACTGCGCCGCCGTGCTGCCCTTGGGACCCCGGCCCATCCTGCGGGTGTCCACCACCGCCACCATCCTGATCGCGAGCCAAGCGCCCGGCACCAAGGTGCACGTGAGCGGCACGCCGTGGACCGATGCGTCCGGGGTGCGGCTGCGTACCTGGCTCGGCATGACGCCGGACGAGTTCTACGACCCGGCGCGCATCGCCATCCTGCCGATGGGGCTGTGCTACCCGGGCCGGCTGCCGCAGGGCGGCGACTGCCCGCCGCGCCCGGAGTGCGCGCCGCTGTGGCGCCGCCGCCTGCTGGACGCGATGCCGGGCCTGCGCCTCACCCTGCTGGTCGGCAGCTACGCCCAGGCCGATGCGCTGGGACCGGGCCGCATGACCGACCGGGTGCGGGAGTTCCGGCGTTACCTCCCGCGCTACTTCCCCCTGCCGCACCCAAGCTGGCGGACCGGCGTATGGGAGAAGAACAATCCCTGGTTCGTCACCGACGTGCTGCCGGCGCTCCAGGCCGAGGTGCGGCGGGTGCTGGCCGCCCGCGCAGCGTAATCAGCGGATCAGCGCAAGCCTTCCAGGATCGCCATCAGCTTGCGGTCGCGGTCCGCGGCCATCTCGGGGATCGGCTTGCCGCCTGCGGCCGCCTCCACGCCCTCGATCAGCGCCTGCTCGAAGGCGGGCGTCATCTCCGGCGTGCCCAGCTCCGGCCACAGCTTGTCCACGGTGATATGGTCCATCAGGTAGCGCAGGCCCCCGGCGCCGCCGCCCAGGTGGTAGGTCATGATCGGCCCCATGATCGCCCAGCGCAGGCCCGGCCCCTGGCTGATCGCCGCGTCCACGTCCGCCACGCTGACGACGCCCTGCTCGACCAGAAAGGCCGCTTCCCGCCAGACTGCCGCTTGCAGCCGGTTGCTGACGTGGCCCGGCATCTCTTTCCTCAGACGGATCGGGTGCTTGCCGATGGCCGCGTAGAACCGCATCGCGCGCTCCACCGCCTCGGGCGACGTCCGCTCGCCGCCGACCACCTCCACCAGCGGGATCAGGTGCGGCGGGTTGAACGGGTGGCCCAGCACCAGGCGCTCCGGGTGATGGGTCCGCGCCTGCATGGCGGTGGGCAGCAGGGTCGAGCTGCTGGACGCGATCACGGCATCCGGCGGCAGCGCGGCGCTGACCTGCTCGAACAGCGCGACCTTCACCTCGATGCGCTCCGGCCCGTTCTCCTGCACCCAGCCGGCGCCCTCCACGGCAGCAACGGGGTCGGCGGTGAACGTCAGGCGGGCCTGGTCGGCCTCGGGATGCAGGCCCAGGCGCTCCAGCGTCGGCCAGGCGTTCTCGACGAAATGGCGCAGGAAGCCCTCGGCGTGCGGCGCCGGGTCGCTGGCGGCGACGGACAGGCCGCGCGACAGGAAATAGGCCGCCCAGCTTGCGCCGATGGTGCCGGTGCCGAGGACGGCGACATGGCTGATGCCTTGATGCATAGTCGTTCTCCTTATGCTGCCGGCCGCTCGCGGGCCGCCTTGAAGCCGGCGACGAAGCGGGCCAGCGTGTCCGAGGTTTGGCCGCGCGGCAGCATGACCTCAATCAACTGAAAGCGGCCCCGCGTCGCGTGGGCGCGGGCCAGGGCGTCCGCCAGCGCGCGCCGGGTCGCGACCCGCACGCCGTCGCCGCCCAGCGGACCCGCCAGCTCGGCGAAGCGCCAATCGTCCAGGTTGTTGAAGGCGCTTTCCGGCTGGAACACCCGCAGCATCTCCCAGGACGCATTGTTGAACACGACCACAATGGGGTCCCAGCCGTAGCGGCGGCAGTTGCCAAGCTCGAACCCCGTCATCTGGAACGCGCCGTCGCCGACCAGGATCATCGGGCGGCTCCCCGCCGCGACGCAGGCGCCCAGGCCCGCCGGCACGCCGTAGCCCATGCCGGCGTAGTAGCCCGGCGCGACCAGCTCCGTGTTGCGGATCTCCATGGCGGTGAACAGGCAGTCCCCCATGTCGGCGGCGATGGGCATGGAACCGTGCCGCGCGAACAGGTCGTTGATCGCCGCCGCGATGTCGCTCGGCGCGATGGGCGCGTCGTCGGCCGGCATTCCCTCGGGGTAGCGTTCCGGCGGCAGGGCGCAGGGCACGTGGCCCGTTTCCACCCCCGCCTGGGCCAGCAGGGCATCGATCAGCGCGTCGAGCGGGATGTCGGGATAGCTGTGATAGCCGACCTGGACTTGGCGGCTGATGGCCAGCATCGCGCGGCGCATGTCGATCCGGCGCTCGCTGAGCGCGAAGTTGGTGTCGGACAGGATCACGCCGAGCAGCAGCAGCGCGTCCGACCCCTCGACCAGCGCCGTCACCGCCGGCTGCCCGGCGGCGCCGAGGTAGGTGCCGCGCGTCACGTCCCGATGCCCCGACAGCAGGCCGCGGCCGGTGAAGGTGCTGACGACGGGGATGCCGAGCCGGCGGGCCAGCTCGGCCACCTTGTCCTCCACCCCGTAGCGGCGCACCTCGACGTCCACCACGATGCAGGGGCTGGCCGCATCCCGCAGGCGGCGGAGGATTTCGGCGCCCGCCTCCGCCAGCGCCGCCGCCAGCACCGGGCTGGGCGGCAGGATGGGCACGGCCTCAATTTCGGCGCCGACCAGGTCGCGCGGCAGCTCGATATACACCGGCAGCGAGTGCTCGCGGGCGCTGCGCAGCACGCGGGCGATGGCGGCGGGCGCGCGGGCCGGGTCGTCCAGCACGGCCTGGTCGCAGGTGATCTCCCCGAACACGCGGGTCTGCGTGTCCACCGTGCGGCTGGTGTGGTGCAGCACCCAGCCGCTGGCGCGCTCGTGCACGCCGGGCGCCCCGGAGATGACGACGACCGGCACGCGCTCGGCATAGGCGCCGGCGACCGCGTTGACCAGGTTGAAAGCCCCGGCGCCCCAGGTGACGACGGCGGCCGAGATGCTGCCGCGGAACCGGGCGGCGGCGTCGGCGGCGAAGCCCACGGCCGGCTCATGGCTCAGGGTGTAGAACGGCAGCGCGCCGCTGTCCTCGATCACCTTGAAGAACGGCAGCACGAAATCGCCTGGGATGCCGAACACCTCCTGCGCCCCGTGCTGGCGGAGGGCGTCGAGCAGGGCGCGGCCGAGTGCAGGCATGGGAGCCTCCGGGTCGTAGCAACCTCAGTGTGGCATCACCGCTGCCGCGGATCGAGGGCCGCCTGCACGGCGTCCACGGCGGCGTTGGACAGCACGACGAAGAAAGACGCATACAGCACGGTCGCCATCACCACCGGCAGGTCGAGGTTCTGCAGCGCGTCGTAGGTCAGCTTGCCGATGCCGCGCAGGCCGAACACCACCTC
>CAXTUO010000057.1:0-10688 GCA_964247175.1 uncultured Acetobacteraceae bacterium
GCTGCACATCCAGACCGCGACGGTTTATGCGTCGAACGACCACGCCACCTGGACCGGCACCGGCGGCCCGTTCGGCTACAGCCCGGATTTCGGCCAGTTCGGCGGCATCATCAGCAGCGCCGGGCTGGCGACGGAGCCGTTTGCCGACCAGCTCTACGGCGTGGACGCCGGCGACGACGTGACCTTCGTCATCGCGGTCGAGAACCTGATGCCCGGCGCCAAGGCGTACGACGTGCTGGTGCGCGCGCCGATGCCGGACGGGTTCGTGGCGCCGGACGGCGATGCCTGCATCACCGTGTCGGACGGCGCCGGGACGCCGCTGGCCTATTCCGGCAACCTGTTCGATCCCGCGGGCGGCCTGCTGCTGGACTCGAAGGCGCCGATTGGCGGCTACGACGCCGACAGCGGCCAGAACATCCTGCTGATCAGCTACACGCTCCGCAGCACGGACCGGCTGGACCTCAGCGTGCCCAACCACGTCAGCACGGCGCAGATCGTCAGCTACGCGACCGAGCCGGGCTGGACCAACCGCGTGACGCAGACCGCCGCCGCCGCCAACACGGCCACGACCGGGGTGGCCAACCTCCAGCCCAGCATCGCCGTCGCCTTGGTCTCGACCGGCAACCCGAACAACGGCAGCGCGCTGCTGGCGCTTGGGGCGGCCGCAACGTTCCGCCTGACCGCCACCCTGCCCGAAGGCCTGAGCCGCGGGCTGGACCTTTCGATCATGCTGCCCGCCTGGCTCACCGCGGTGTCGGCGCGGGTCGTGGCGGTCGGGGCCAACATCACGCCGCAGTTCCAGGTGTCCGACGGCCATGGCGGGATCGCCTTCGGCGACACGCTGAACGCGCCGGATGGGCAGGACACGGCGGACGACCAGGTGCAGATCGAGGTGACGGTCCGCCCGGACTCCCTCCCGGGCGGCGCCGCCCCGCACACGCAAACCATCCAGGCCGCGGTCAGCATCGGGCCGCCGGGACAGGTGGATACGGTGACGGGAAGCATCGCCGTGGGCGTCGCCGACCCGGCCGCGCCGACGATCACCCAGGCGTTCGCCGGCACGGGACAGCTTGCGAACGGGCAGGTCGCGACGCTTCGCTTCACCGTGACGCTGCCGGCCGGCTTCAGCAGGGATTTCCGCATCCTGGACAGCCTGCCGGCCGGCCTCGCCTACCTGCCGGGGTCGGCGCACATCGTGCAGGCCGGCAGCGTCACCTCGCACGGCGCCGCCGCGCTGTCCGCGCCCTCGGTGCAGCAAACGGGACCGCTGCTCATCCTCGATTTCGGCGCGGTCGATGCGGCTTCGTCGGCCAACCGCCAGGTCACGGTCGAGATGCAGGCGCAGGTGGCCGCCCTGGTCGGCGCGACGCTGACCAACTCGGTCACGGTGGACAGCTTCTATGCCTCCTCGGCCGCCGCGGCGTTGGGTGCGGCGGTCGCGAACACGGCGCCGACGCTCGCGGGCCTTCCTGCCGTGCGAGCCGCGCGGGACGACGCGGCGCTGCTGCCCTTTGCCGGAATCACGGTGACTGATCCCGACACCGGGCAGCAGCAAACCTTGCAGATCACGCTCAGCAGCCCGGCGAACGGCATCCTGACCAACCTGGGCGCCGGCCGCTATGACGCATCGGCCGGGGTGTACACGGTCACGGGCACGGCTGACGCCGTCGCGGCGGCGGCGGCGGCGCTGAGCTTCGTGCCCACCGTGCACCAGATCAGCCCCGGCCAGCAGGTGCCGACGGATTTCAGCGTCCAGGTCCGTGACAGCGCCGGCGGCGGCGGCCCGGCCACGGTGATCCGGGTGGCGACCACGGCGGTCAACACCGCGCCCTCGATCCGCGATGCGGCGCCGGGGCAGGCGATCGTCCCGGGCACGCAGGCCCGCCTGTTCGGCGGCCTGCTGCTGCAAGACCCCGACGTGGGCCAGACCGAAACGTTGACCATCCGCTTCGCCAATCCGGCCATCGGCACGCTGCGCGGCATGGGTCCTGGCCATTATGACCCGGTCACTGGCCTGTTCACCTCATCGGGCACGCTCGCGGCCCTGATGGCCGAAGCCGCGGGACTGGTGTTCACGGGCGCCCAGCCAGGTGCAACCTCCATGACCGTCACCATCGACGACGGCGCGGGCGGCGTCGCCCAGGACACCAGCACGCTCACCGTCTCGGCAGGCGCTCCGTCCATGCTTCCGCCCGGCAGCGCGCCGACGCCGTTTGTGCCCACGGCCCTGCCGCCGCAGCTTTTCATCGGGTCGGCGCCGGCCAACTGCGTGGCGGTGCCGGCCGGGTCCAACGTGCTCGCAGGCACGTCCGGCCGTGACGCCTACTTCGTGGACGGCGCGGCCGGGGCGCAATCGGACACGCTGACCGGCTTCGGCGGCGGCGACGCGGTGGTGCTTTGGGGTTTCCGGGCCGGCATCTCGACGTTTGCCTGGTCGGATAGCCCGGGCGGCGCCACCGGCCGCACCCTGCGGGCCGACATCCTCGGCACCGGCGCCGCGACCACCAGCCTGAGTTTCGCCGGCCGGACCGCCAACGACACCGACCGGTTCGCCATCAGCCTCGGGCGGTTCAACGGGCTTGATTTCCTTTCGATCGTGGCGCCGCCCTGAAGCGTGCCGCCGCCCCGGCAGGCCTTGGCCTTCTCTCCAGAGGCGGCCATGATGCCGGCTCGACGTTGCGGGGAGATGCTTGATGGACCTACGTGAGATCGCCTCCGGCCTGCGCTTCCCGGAAGGGCCGGTCGCCATGCCGGACGGCTCCGTGATCCTCGTGGAGATCGAGCGCGGCTGCCTGACGCGGGTGCAGCCGGACGGCGCGAAGCAGGTGGTGGCGCAGCTTGGCGGCGGACCGAACGGGGCGGCCATCGGGCCGGACGGCTGGTGCTACGTTTGCAACAACGGCGGCTTCAAGTGGACCGACGACGAGACGGGGTTGCGGCCGGTCCTGCAAGCCGACGATTATAGCGGCGGCCGGATCGAGCGGGTGGACCTCCTCACCGGCACGTTCGAAACGCTGTACGCCGCGAGCGACCAGGCGCCGCTGCGCGGCCCGAACGACCTGGTGTTCGACCGGCATGGCGGGTTCTACTTCTCCGACCTCGGCAAAGGCCGCGCGCGGGAGCTGGACCGCGGCGCCGTGTACTACGCCCGCGCCGACGGCAGCCTGATCCGCGAGGTGGCGTTCCCCATGCTCACGCCCAACGGGGTCGGCCTGTCGCCGGACGGCGGCACGCTGTACGTGGCGGAAACCGAGCCGGCCCGGCTGTGGGCCTTCGACCTGGCCGGGCCGGGCGAAATCCGGCGGCAGCCCTGGCCCTCCCCGCATGGCGGCCGGCTCGTCACCGGCAGCGCCAACTTCCAACGGTTCGACAGCCTGGCGGTGGACCGCGCGGGCAACATCTGCGTCGCCACGCTGGTGCATGGCGGCATCTCGATCATCTCGCCCGACGGCGCCTCGGTCCGGCACGTGCCGATGCCGGAGCGCTGGGTGACCAACATCTGCTTCGGCGGCGCGGACCTGCGCACCGCTTATATCACGCTTTCCTCGACCGGGCGGCTGGTGGCGTGCGAGTGGGAGGAAGCCGGCACGCCGCTGGCATACCTGAACGCCTGACCGGCAGGCTGGTCAGCGTCGGCGACCGCATCTCCCGAAGCGTCAGGCCGAGAGGCCGGACGGGCGTTCCAGAAGCTGCTGCCGGGCTTGCACGGCGCAGGCCTGGAGCGCGGCGATGAGTTCAGCCGGCTGGGCGGCGTTTCCGTGTTCGGCAAGCGCATGCTCCATATGCTTCAGCAGCCGCTCGTCGTGCCCGGCGCCGTCCCGCACCGCGAGGACCGACGCGGTCAGGTCGGCGGCTGCCGGGCTGGGCAGGTTGCAGCGCGCCGCCGCCCATTGGGCGAACAGCTTGTCACGCCGCGCCGTCGCGAGAAAACGGAACTCCTCGTCATGCGCGAACTTTGCCTCGAACGCCCGTTCACGATCCTCAAAGGTGATCATTGGCGCCTCCTGAGTGCTCCATGGGTTCTCTGGCGCGTCAGGTGCAGGCTTGGACGCTTGGCGCGCCGGGGTGCCATGTTATCAGGACCCGCACCCGTTAAAACAGCAATTTTGCTGCCACGACGCAGAGGATTGCGGCCAGCGTGCCGCGGATGGCAGAGGCAGAGACCCGTGCCGCGAGCAGGCCGCCGATGATGACGCCCGGCACCGACCCCGTCAGCAGCGACCCGAGCAGGCGCCAATCAACCGCGCCGAGCAGCCAATACCCGGCGCCGGCCAGCAGCGTCAGCGGCACGGCATGGGCGATGTCGGACCCAACGATCCGCGCAATCCGCATGCGGGGGTAGAGAAGGGTCAGGACGCTGACCCCCAAGGCCCCGGCACCCACCGAAGAGAGCGTCACCAGGACGCCCAGGACGCAGCCTGCGGCAACCGTCAGCGCGGTTTGCTTGCCAGGTCCGATGCGGCTGCCGTAGGCGTTGGCCAATTGAATGACTTGCCTTTGGAACAGCACCAGCAGAGCCGCCAGAAGGATCGCCACCGCGAGCACCGGGGTCACAATCTCCGACAGCGCCGCGGCCCGCAGGTCGAACTGGTGCAGCGTCGCGATGGTCAGCGCCGCCATGGGGAGGCTGCCGGCCGCGAGAAGCCCGGTGATCCGCCAGTCGATCGTGTGGGTGCGGGCATGCACCGCGACGCCGACGGTCTTCGTGCAGGCGGCGAACAGCAGGTCCGTGCCGACCGCGGTCGCCGCATGCACCCCGAACAGCAGGATCAGCAGCGGCGTCATCAGCGAGCCGCCCCCCACGCCGGTCAGGCCCACCAGCGCACCGACGCAGAAGCCGGACAGGCTGTAGATTGGGTCGATCATCCCGGTTTTTCCCTGGCTCCTGCCCGCATCGGCCTGGCGCGCGGCCTGGCCCATGCCGCCGGTTCTTTCGCACGTTGCCAGCGGGTGATGGAACTAGCGCATCCGTGATGTCTCGGCACGATTGCGGAACGGGCGGTGCCTGTTCGGTGCGCCCATGGAGGCTGTCATCCCGGCGCTTGGGTAGTGGTCAGGCCGATGCAACGGCGGCGGCGTGAGAGCCTGTCCTGCCCAATGGCGACTCCAAATGCTGCGGCAAAAAACTCAGTCGGACATGTTGAATTCAGAACAACATAAAAAGCCGGGTAAGACATGCCGTGCGTTCACACGTTGCAATCTCATGAATTAGACGTTGCGTTCAAGTTTTTTTGCCTTGCGGACGTACAGTTCAGACTAATGTCCTGGCGACAGTTCCTACAAGCGGGAGATGCAATGCGCGGCGCAGTTATCTGCAACGAGTTGAAGCGCGGCGGCTCGTCGAAGCCTGCAAGCTTGGGCTGCTTACTTGTTGTTCGTTGATGCAGGGAAGCTGATGTCGGACAGTTATGATGGCCCGCCCAGCCATTTTCGCGTACTGGCCGAGCATTTCTCCGCGTTTGCCAGTCTGTCGGCGGCGGAAACCAAGCTGCTGAGCGACCTGGCGGAGGCCGCGCGTTACCACCCGCCCTACCGGGACCTCTATGTCGCGGGCACGTCGCCCATGCCGCCGCGCATGATCGTCGCCGGGTGGGCCTGCCAATACCGTCTGCTGCCTGACGGGCATCGGCAGATCGTCAGCCTCAAGCTGCCCGGCGACCTCATCGCGCCGCTGATGCCGGTCCGGCTGCCGTCGTCCTGCGCCGTCGCGGCGCTGACCGAACTGGAAACCGTGAGCGCCCAGCCGCTGGTGGACGCCGCAGGCGCCGCCGACCCGGCGCATCCCGGCCTGGCGCACGCCGTCCGCGTCATGGCGCACCTGCACGACATGCTGCTCTACGACCAGATCGTGCGCCTGGGCCGGCAGACCGCATGCGGTCGGTTCGCGCACCTGATGCTGGAGCTGCGGGAGCGCCTGGACCGCGTGGGCCTGGCGGACGGCGACAGCTTTGCCATGCCGCTGACCCAGGACGTGCTGGCCGACGTGCTCGGCTTCAGCGTCGTCCATGTCAACCGCACCGTGCAGCAATTGCGGCGGGAGCAGCTGCTGGACATACGGAACGGCATGGTCACGCTGACGCAGCCCGCGGCCCTGGAAAAACTGGCGGGATGGGCGCCGCTGTCCGGAGCGCCCACAGGGCCGAAATCGCCGAAGCCCTCCGGCCGCAGGTTTTAGATCGTCATTTGCGGCTCGGCATCTCTCCGGCGGTCTTAGGCTCCCTTGATAAACGCATCGTTTTGCCTGTTGCGCGTCGATACGCTTCGCAGAATGATGCTTAGACCCGGGGCGGGCTGCCCACCTGGCGCTGCAGCGCGCGCAGCTTCTCCAGGTTTTCCCGCACCAGGCTCGTGCCGTCCCGCATGAGCGTCGCGAACTGCGGGCTGACCGCGCCCTCGTTCATGCCGCCCTGCATCCGGAGCAGTTCCTCGTGGCTTGCGATCTGGTCGCCGACGTAGGTGCGGTCGAAGTCCAGGCCTTGCTGCAGCCGCATGTGACCGAGGCGCACGCGCAGATCCTCGCGCAGGATGGACGGCGGCTGGATGGACGCCGCCGCCGCAGTGGGCGCGAGGCGCGAGGCGAACTCGTTGGCCTGGTTGGTGAGCTGCTCCGAGATCGCCTTCACGGCGGGGTTTCTCGCCTGCGTCCTGGCCAGCGCGCCTTCTTGGCGGTCGAACTCGATAATCTGGTAGGCATCGGTGGTGAACCGCACCTCCGCCGGGTTGACGCTGACGTCGCTGGACGTGGGCTTGGCGTTCTGGTTGTTGCAGGCGGCGAGCAGGAGCAACGCCGCCGCGGCTGTCAGGCGTGTCATCGTCTTCATGGCATGCATGTTTCCGTTCCCTACTGCGGGCCGGCGCGAACGCCCGCCCGCTTCAAGCGCGATCAGAATACGTAAACGACCCGGAGCGTCGTCCCGAAGTCCTGCTTGAACCCACCGACCACTTTGACGTCGTGGTTGAGTTCCAGCATCGTCTGGACACGCGGCGTGATGAACAGCGCTGCGTTGGCGCGGATGCGCTGCTCCTCCGTCTTGCTGCCGTCGAAGAAGCCGTTCACCTGCTGCGCGCCGCCGAAGAACCCTTCGTAGCCGAGCGAGGTGGTGAAGGCCGGGTTCCAGCGCCAGTTGACCCAAACCTGCGCGCGGTAGGTCGGGTCCTGGCTGAGCCGCCGGTTGCCGGGGAAGTAGTCGCTGTTGTCGCCGTAGATCTGCGTGTCGAAGCTGACGTCAACCGCCAGGTTGTCGGTGATGCCCTGGGTCAAGCCGAGCTGGACGTCGCCGCGCCAACGGTTGTCGCCGACGTTGATGGGCGACCGCCGGTCATAGGTGCCGGTCGGCGGGTAGATGAAGCCTGTCAGGTTGACGTTGGTCTTGGTCGCCGTGTTCACGTAGGGCCAGATGAATGCCGAAAGCTGGAGGTTCTGCGCCCCAAAGGCGCTGCCGAGCCTTTGCCCATCGATGTGGGCGGCTGACAGCGAGCCGAAAGGCTGGAGAATTTGGAAGCCGGCTGGATGTCCCCCGATATCGACGAAATGGACATAGCGGGCGACGCCCACGTTGATCTCGAGGCCGGAGTCCTTGATCGTGCTGCCCCGGGCGACGTTGAACTCGGTGTTATGGCCGTAGATGTAGTAGCCGACGGCCAGGTTGGTGCCGGCGGGCAGCGGCGTGAACTCGTAGGGTTCGATCTCCTGCGCCTTGACCTTCGTGGCGGAACCCATCGTCAACGAAAGGCAGACCAGGCCGCACAGCCCGAGCTGCGAGAGCGACCGAGCCGAGGCAAACTCTCTGATTCCCACTTATCGTACTCCTCCCTCTGGTTAAGCTGGCGCCGGATTGATCCGGCCGTTATCAGTCCAGCTTCTCAATGCCTTGCAGCCCCCGAATGGTTGGGGCGACCATGTAAGCTTCTTGCAATTTTCGTTCAGGAAGATTCCGGTGCAAATACGATTCCTGCAAATGCAATATGCTATAGCAGCGATTTGTTTTCCCAGGTGATGCCATATAGCCACGTTCTGCAATGGGCCGCCCCGTCCAGGGTGACCGGAGCCGCCTGGCTCAGCCGATGTGCTGCTCCGGCCGTTGAGCGGCAGCACGGCGATCCCGGTGGTTCCGCGAACCCGTTTGCGGCACGGTGGCAGACACCTTCCTCGATTCGCGACGTAAGCAGGAGACTTGTGAGCGCCTGGGCCTTCGGCTTGGCGCTGCTGGCAGCGCCGGCCCTTGCCGAGAACTCCGGCGCGGCCGATCCCGCCCTGCTGCTCGGCGCGATCCGGACGTTCGGGGCGGAGGACGCGGCCCAGCTGGCATGCGGGCGGGATGCGGTGGTCTGGGCCGACCGCTACGAGGGGTTCGCCTACCGTTCCGGCGAATCCAAGTACGGCAAAACGGCCGCCGGCGCCTATGCCTGCGGACAGGATGCGGCAGCCGGCAACTATTGGGACACCGATCCCCGCAGCAGCATGACCGGCCATCCCGGCCGAAGTTTTCCCTTCACGCCGATTTTCGTGGGGTCCTGATCCTGCCGGGCCTGCTGGCATCGGCGCGTGCAGCGCGCGACGCGGGGGAGACCGACCATGCGCTGGCCCTGGCCCGGGAGGCATGGTCCCAGGCGCCGGACGCGCCGGAGCCGGCGTTCCTGCTGTGCTCGCTGCTGCTGGCCCGGCGCGACCCGGCGGCCAATGCGCTGCTCGGCACGCTCTCGGCCTTCGAGGGCTTCGCGCCGGGCTGGGAAGAGTTGGGCCATGCCTTGCTGGCGCAGCAGCCGGCGGCGGCGCAGGTCGCATTTGGCCGTGCCGCGGAGGCTTATGCCGCGATGGAGGCGCGCACGCCGACCGCCGCCCTCGCCCACCGGCTCGGCACGGCGCTGCGCCACGCCGGGCGGCTGTCGGAGGCGCGGGACGTCATGCGCCGGGCCGTCACGCGCGATCCCTCGTGGGCGCAGGCTTGGTTCAGCCTGGGGGTGCTGTGCCAGGACCTGCACGATGGTTCCGCGGCGACCGAAGCGTTCCGCGCCGCGCTGGCCGCCCATCCCGGTTTCCATGAGGCCGCATTCAACCTCGGCGTCGCTTGCCAGGAGGGCGGCGACTTGGAGGCAGCGCTCGACGCCTACGCGCGGGCATGGCGCCTGCGCCCGGAAGCGTTCGGCCGCATCGCGCAGGCCCTGGTGTCACCCGGCGTCGGGCGCCTTTGGCTGCATCCCTCCGCCCTGCGCCGGGACCTCGCCGCCCGGGCCTGAACGGAAGCGCTTGCGGTACACCCCCGGCGCCGTCAGCAGTGCGCCGGCCAGGGCGTCGTAGCGCCGCGCGGCGTCCTCGCCGAACCGTTCGTGCACCAGGTCGAGCCGGGCGCGCGGCACGGGAAAGCACTGCGCAACCGGCGTGCCACGCGGCAGCGTGCCCTCGAAGGCCGGGTCGAGCCACACGCCGGGGAACAGCAGCCCGACGGCGTTGAACCGGTCGGCGTCCACCAGCCCGCTGAGCAGGCGGAACGGCAGGTCCGCCCGGTTCACCGGATGGGTGGCGAACAGCGACCAGCCCGGCTCCAGCGTCACGGTCCAGAAGCTGTTGAACTTCACGATCACCTGGTCAGGCGCGTGGAACGGCGTGCCGCTCACCTGGGCCGGCGCATGGAAGCTGACCGGCGCGCGGGGATGGTGCGCGGCGGCCAAGGGCGGCACGTCCCAATCCCAGGACAGGGTGCCGCCGCGCACGGTCACGTCGCAGGGCAAGGGAATGACGAAGCCGTGCGCCATCGCATCCACGAAGGGCGGGCATTGCTTGACGGTGCGCACCGGGTCCGGGTGCATGTCGGACGCCGCCGTGCGCGGCATGGCGCGCAGCCAGTCCGGCAACGCCTCTACGGCCGCGACCGGGCGCGGCAGGCGGCCAAGCAGTGCGTCGTCACAGCGGAACACGACGCGCACGTGTCAGCCCGGCCGGTGCAGCGCCTGGGCGACTGCGGCCTGCCAGCCGGCGTACTTGCGGGCGCGCTCGACCGCCTCCATCCGCGGGGCGAAGCGGCGGTCCACCGCCCAAAGCTGCTGAAATCCGCCCGGCTCCGGGTAGATGCCGGCATCCAGCCCGGCGAGGTAGGCGGCGCCGAGCGCCGTCGTTTCCAGGCAGCGCGGACGCTCGACACCGACGCCCAGCATGTCCGCCAGGAACTGCATCGTCCAATTGCTGGCCGTCATGCCGCCATCGACGCGCAGCACGACCTCGCCCCCGCGCCCGTAATCGCTGAGCATGGCGTCCAGCAGGTCCCGGGTCTGGTAGGCCACGCCCTCCAGCACGGCGCGGGCCAGCTCGCGGCGGGTGGTGCCGCGGCTGATGCCGCTGAGGCAGGCGCGGGCGTGGCTGTCCCAGTGCGGGGCGCCCAGCCCGGTGAAGGCGGGCACGAGGTAAACGTCCTGCGCCGGGTCGGCGGAGGCCGCCAACTCGCCGGTCTCCGCGGCGGCGCCCACCAGGCCCAGCCCGTCGCGCAGCCATTGCACTCCTGTGCCGGCAGAAAAAATGGAGCCTTCCAGCGCATACTCGCGCACCCTGCCCCGCTGCCAGGCAATCGTCGTGAGCATGCGGTGGCTGGAGCGGACGGGTTCGAGCCCGGTGTGCAGCAGGACGAAAGCGCCGGTGCCGTAGGTCGCCTTGACCATGCCGGGCGACAGGCAGCCCTGGCCGACCAGCGCGGCCT
>CAXTUO010000058.1:0-10534 GCA_964247175.1 uncultured Acetobacteraceae bacterium
GCAGCCCGGCGAAGGCCTGGCGCTGCACCAGCTTGCGCGCGGGGTCGGCGATGCCCTGGGACAGCACGACGTGGAACTCGGCCGCCTCGGCCCGGCGTGCCCGCATCGCGGCGGCGCCGTCCGGGGCCGGCTTGCCGTCGTCAAGCCGCAGCCTGGCCCGGACCTGCACCTGCTCGCCCGGCGGCACCAGGAACTGCGCGTGGGCCGCGCACTTGGTGCCGCTGTCGTCGCGGGACACCGCCGCGTGGTCGCCACCCACGACGAAGTCGTTGATCCCGTCCTTGAACGGCCCGGCGCCCGCCGAGCCGAACAAGCGGCGCGTGTTGGTGTCGTTCTCGCAGAACAGCCAAGGGTAGCCGCCCTCGACTTCGAATCGCCGGGGACGCCAGCCCCGGCGCAGCGCCCGCACCGACCCGTCAGCCGCGAGACGCAGGCCGGGGCGCGGCCCGTCCCCCCAAGACCAGGTGTTGCGCGCCCAGAACTGCGGCAAGATGTGCAAGGGCGCCGCGGCGGCCCCACGGTTCAGCGCCGTCACCTGCATCAGCACGTCGTCCGGCCCGGCCTTGGCGTACTCGACCGTGATGTCGAACCAGCCGGCCCCAGGACCATCAAACACCCCGGTGTCTTCCAGCTCGAACTCCGGATCGTTGAGGCCGCGGGCACGGTTGCGCTCCACCAATTCCCCATACGGGAACACCTGGTGCGGATAGCAGTACAGCATCTGCATGTAGGAGTGGGTCGGCGTGCCGTCGGTGAAGAAGTAGCGCTCCTTCACGTCCTCCCCGTGGTTGCCCTGCCCGTTGGTCAGGCCGAACAGCCGCTCCTTGAGGATGGGATCGCGCCCGTTCCACAAGGCGAGCGCCAGGCACCAGGTCTGCTGGTCGTCGCTGAACCCGGCCAGGCCGTCCTCGCCCCAGCGGTAGGCGCGGCTGCGGGCATGGTCGTGCGGCAGGTAGTCCCAGGCGGTGCCGCCGGGGCTGTAATCCTCCCGCACCGTGCCCCATTGGCGGTCGCTGAGGTACGGTCCCCAGCGGCGCCAGCGGGCGCCGGGTCCGGCGGCGCGAAGGCGGCGGCCCTCGGCGGTGTCGAACAGGCTCACGGCGCCACCAGCCTTTCCGCGCGCAGCAGCTCGCCCAGCGACCACGCCTGGAACGGGCAGCCGCCGGGCGTGTGCGGGGCGTCGCCGTCCGCGACCTCGGAGACGTGGCCCAACCCGGCCTCGTTCAGATGCGCGCGCAGCGGGGCCAGGAAGCGCGCCGCGGCCTCGGCCCGGGCGCCTGCGGTGCCGCCGTGCGTGCGGAGCCAGGCCTCGACGAAGGGGCCAATCAGCCAGGGCCAGGCCGTGCCCTGATGGTAGGCGCCGTCCCGCTGCGCCGGGCCGCCGGCGTAGCGGCCGACGTAATCGGGATCGTCCGGCGCCAGGGTGCGCAGGCCCATGGGGGTCAGCAGCCGCGCCTCCACAAGATCGGTGACGCCACGCGCCGCCGGGCCGGACAGCAAGGGAAACGGCAGGCCGCCCACGGCAAGGATTTGGTTGGGGCGGAGCCGGCGGTCGATGCGGCCCGGCACGCCGTCGGCATCGACCACATCCGCCAGCCCGCCGCCGCCCGGGTCGGGGAAGCGCCGCAGGAACGACGCCTGCGCCCGGTCCGCAAGCGCGCCCCACGCCGGCCGCCAGGCCGCACCGATGCGCAGCGCATTGATCCACAGCGCCTGCACCTCGACCGGCTTGCCGATGCGCGGCGTCACGACCCAGTCGCCGACCTTCGCGTCCATCCAGGTGAGCTGCTGCCCCGGCACGCCGGCGCGCAGCAGCCCGTCCGCGTCGGCCGCGATGCCGAACCGCGTGCCGCCGGCGTAGCCCGCCAGGATCAGGTCCACGGTCTCCTGCAGCGCCGCGCGGGACGGCGTGCCGGGTGCTGTGCGCAGCAGGTCATGCACGGCCACGACGAACCAAAGCGAGGCATCCGCCGAGTTGTACTCCGGCGGCCCGGCATCGTCGGGAAAGCGGTTGGGCAACATGCCCTCGCTGACCAGGCCCGACCAGGCCAGCAGGATCTGCTCCGCCTCGGCAACCCGGCCGGTCGCCAGCAGCAGGCCGCGCAGCGCAATAAAGGTGTCCCGCCCCCAGTCGGTGAACCAAGGGTAGCCCGCAACGATTGTTTTCCCCTCGCCCCGGTCCACGACGTAGGACGGCACGGACCCCGAGGGCGGCGCCTCACCGCGGCGACTCCGCTCGTCGGCCTCGATCCCCGCCGCGTCCTCCAGCGCGGGCAGGCCCGGCCCCTCGCCTGCCCGCAAAACGAGCACCGCCGGGCCAGCGGCCAGGTCCCAGGTGAAAATGCCGGGCGTCGCAAGGTCCTCGATGTCGTCCATGCCGCGGTCCCGCTCCGCCGCGTAAAGGAAACCGCGGTACCAGTCGGGCGCCGCCGCATAGGCCGCGTTGGCTGAAGCCGTGATGCGCGGCAGGTCAGCATAGGGCTGCCAGACGGCCGTCGTGCCCGCCGGCCTCTGCTGGATCTCGCCGGCGAACTGGAAAGCCGGGTTCTCGCGATGCAAGGCGTGGTAGTCGCGGCCCGACAGCAGCGGGCGCACATGCAGGCGGCAAGCACCTTGGCCGCTCATCCGGCGCCAGCGCAGCAGCGTCGCGCCGGACCGGCGATGCACCAGGACTTCGTGGCAAAGCCCGGTCCCATCCGGCAAGCGAAGCGTCCAGGTGGGCCAGGGCAGCGCGGCAAAGGAGGCGACCAGCGGGCGCGCATCGTGGTGCACCAGGTCAGGGGCATACTGCTGGCTGGTGAGGGGAACCGGCCCGCCGTCCCCTTCGGCCCACGCCTCGATCCCATTCACCAGCACCATGCGGCCCGCCGGAGGATGCGTCGCCGCCAGCAGCAGCGCGTGGTAGCGCCGGGTGCGCAGGCCGGAAACGGTGCCGGACGCGAAGCCGCCCCGCCCGTCGGCCTCCAGCCACTCCGCACGGAGGTCCAGCCCGGCCATGCCCTGTTCCCTTTCGCCGGTTCAGCGCGCGGCCCCGTCCTGGCAGGGCACGATGCTGGCCGGCGCGGGCGGCTGGGGCGGCGGGGTGAACACCGCGAGGTACGTCGCGCCGCCTTCCAGCGGGTGGAAGGCGACCTGATGGTATCCAACGGCGCGCAGCTCGCATTCCAGCAGCGCGGGCGGGGTGCCGTGCTGGGAGGTCGCGCGGTCGGCGTCCAGGACCGCCACGCGCCCGCCGGGGCGCAGCGCCGGCAGCAAGTTGACCAGCAGGCCGAAGGGCTGGTCGATCTCGTGATACATGTGCACCAGCAGCGCCACATCGACCGATGCCGGCGGCAGGCGCGGGTCATGCGCTTCCCCCAGCGCCAGCATCACGTTGCCCAATCCTTCCGCCGCGACCCGGCGCTGCAGGCCTGCCAGGTAGTCCGGCATGATGTCCTCGGCGAACACCCGGCCCGCCGGGCCGACGCGCTGCGCGAGACGCACGGTGTAGTAGCCCGACCCCGCGCCGATGTCCGCCACCGCCATGCCGGGCCGGATGCCGAGCAGCTGCATGACGCGGGCCGCTTCCCCGACCCGCTCGCGCGTGTCCTCGCTGGACCATTGGTTGGAGACGATGCCGGCGACCGGGCGCAGCGGCTTCGGAAAGCGGTCAGCAGGGATGCCCGGCGGCGCCACCTGCTGCGCGGCGGCGAATGCGGCGCCGAGGCACAGCAGCGCCAGTCCCAGCCCGGCGCGGACGGGCCGCCTCGTCATTCAGCGGGTCCTTTGGCTTTGGGATTGCGACTGGGTGCCTTCAGAGCTGCTCTGCGACTGGCTTTGGCCCTGTCCGTCCTGCGATCCCTGGCCCTGCGTTTGGCTCTGCTTCAGCGGGCGCCAGTCGCGGAAGAACATCGTGCCGATCAGCTCGCCCAGCTTCGCGAGGTCGCGCTGCATGCTGTCCAGGAAGTCGTGCAGCCCGTCCGGCAGCAGGCGCAGCACCGGCTCCCCCAGCACCACGCGCAGGTCCTCGATCCGCTCCAGCACCGGCGCGGTGTCGCGCAGGCCGTAGCGGGATCGGAGCGCGGTGAAGTGCCAGTCCATCTGCTGCACGCACAGCGCGACGCTGCGGGCGAAGGAGGTGTCGCCCAGCAGGAACGCGACGACATCCGCCGGGGCGAATCCCGCCTGCGCCACCCGGCGGAACCCGTGGTAACCGGCCGCCGCGCGCAGCAGCGAGTTCCATTGGCTCAGCTCGACGACCCGGCGCTCCTCCGCCGTGCCGCGGGCCAGCAGGTGGTACTTGATGTCCAGCAGCCGCGTCGTCTGGTCGGCGCGCTCGATCAGCCGGCCGGCCTCGTAGAAATGCCAGCCCTGGTCGCGGAAGAACGTGCCCTCGGTGATGCCGGTATGCGCCTGCACGCCCTCCTTGATGCGGCGGCACAGGCGGGACAGCGCGTCGCCGTCCAGCTCCCACGGCTCGATGGCCAGCAGGTCGTGGTGGAACACGTTGAGCTGCATCCACATCTCGGTGCTGATCAGCGGGCGCAGCGTGCGCGCGTTGGTGCGGGCGGACTCGATGCAGGCGGGGATGCCGGTCGGGTTGGTGGGGTCCAGCAGGTAGAAGCGCTTGACGTTCGCGGCGTCCACTGCGAGGCCGCGCTGCTTTAGCCCGGCATCGTCCGCCATGATGGCAACCAGCGCCGCCCAGGACTCGGCCTCCCGCCCCGGGCTTTCGAAGGTCTGCGTCACGTCGATTAGCCGGGCGAGGTTTTCGACCCGCTCGACGTAGCGGGCCATCCAGAACAGGCCCTCCGCGTCGCGGGTCAGCAGCGGCGTGCGGCGCTGGAGGCTGCTCATTCCGCCAGCACCCAGGTGTCCTTCGATCCCCCGCCCTGCGACGAGTTGACGATCAGGCTGCCCTCCTTCAGCGCGACGCGGGACAGCCCGCCGGGCAGCACCCAGGTTTCCCGCCCGGTGATGGCGAAGGGCCGCAGGTCGAGATGGCGCGGGCGCAGCCCGGCCTCCGTCAAGGTGGGCGCGACGCTCAGCGAGATCATCGGCTGGCTGATCCAGTTGGCCGGGTCGGCGGTCAGTTGGGCGCGGGCGGCGTCGAGTTCGGACCGAGACGCCCGCGGGCCGACGGTGATGCCGTAGCCGCCGCTCTCCCCCACGGGCTTGACCACCAGCTTGTCGAGGTTGGCCAGGGTGTAGGCCAGGCCCTCCGGCTCGCCGCAGATATGGGTCTCGACGTTCGACAGGATGGCGTCCTCGTTGAGGTAATAGCGGATGATGCGCGGCATGTAGGCGTACACTGCCTTGTCGTCCGCGACCCCGGTGCCAACGGCGTTGGCCAGCGTCACGTTGCCATGCCGCCACGCGCCGATCAGGCCGCGCACGCCCAGCAGGCTGTCGGGGCGGAACACGTCCGGGTCCAGGAAGTCGTCGGCGATCCGGCGGTAGATCGTGTGGACGCGGCGCAGCCCGGCCGTGGTCCGCATCCACACCTTGTCGTCCTCCACCGTGAGGTCCGCGCCCTCCACCAGCGGCACGCCCATCTCGCGCGCCAGGAAAACGTGCTCGAAGTACGCGGAGTTGTAGATGCCGGGCGACAGCAGCACGACCTGCGGGTTCTCGATGCCTTCCGGCGCGATCTCGTCCATGGCGCTGCGCAGCCGGCGGCCGTAGTCATCGACCGGGCGCAGCTTCATGCCGGCCACGAGGTCCGGGAAGGCGCGCAGCATCAGGTGCCGGTTCTCGACGACGTAGGACACCCCGGACGGCGTGCGGGCGTTGTCCTCCAGCACGGCGAAGCGGCCGTGCTCGTCGCGCACCAGGTCGATGCCGCAGATGTGGACATAGGTGCCGAAGCGGACGGGGAACCCCTCCATCTCCGGGCGGTAGTTGGCGTTGCCATACACGAGCTCGGGCGGGACCACGCCGTCCCGGGTGATGTGCCGGGTGTTGTAGATGTCCGCCAGGAACAGGTTGAGAGCGCGCACCCGCTGGGCGACGCCGCGTTCCAGCACGGACCATTCCTTGGCGGCGATGATGCGGGGCACGCAGTCGAACGGCAGGATGCGGTCGATGGCGCTGGACTCGGAATAAACCGTGAAGGTGATGCCGAGGTTGAACAGGTCGCGCTCCGCCGCGCGCGCCCGCAGGCGCAGGGCGTCGAGGCCGATGGCGCTGATCCGCTCCCGCACCAGCCCCGCCGAGCCGCCGTCGCCGTCGCGGGCCGTGAGCTCGCAATAAAAGGCGCCGGGATCGTAGGAGGAGAACGGGCTGGCGCTGTTCGGCTGCATCGGGCGGTTGGGCTTTCGGGGCAAGCGGCTTCGACGGTGGCGGTGCTCGTGGTTCTTGCGTGGCGGCGCCCCAGCAGGCTGGCGGGCACAACTCATGCTGCTGGTACGTGCCGGGTGTTATGCACAGAGCGTGCCTGACTGCAACCATGGCGCCTTTGCGTGCTGCCGTGCCGCTGCGGAGCCGCGGGCGCGTCATTTTGGCAACAGATGCCCCACGGGGGAGCAGCGTCGCAAATGCTTGTTGCGCGTGCAGCCAGGAGGCGGTTTACCTCGGGCGCCGCGCGCTCGCGGTGCGGTTGCGTTCCGATTCGTGGAGGATATCTGTCATGCGTATGCTTGTGTTGGGGCTGCTTGCCGTTGGGCTGGTTGCCAGCCATGCCGCTGACGCCCAATGCGTCCGGCCGGCCGACTACCCTGCCTTCGACGTGACGGCGCTCAAGACGAAGCTGATGGTCACCGCGCTGACCTGCAGCGCCGACGACAAGTACAATGCGTTCATCACGAAGTACCGCCCTGAGCTGGAGTCCCAAGACAAGGCGCTGAACAGCTTCTTCACCCGCGCCAGCGCCCGCCGGGCGCGCCAGCAGCATGACGATTACGTCACCCAGCTCGCCAACAGCCAGTCGCGGACCGGGCTGGAACAGGGCAGCCTGTTTTGCCGTTACAACCTAGGAACGTTCGACGAGGTGCTGGCCCTGCGCAGCGGGGCGGAACTGACGGATTTCGCCGCGGGCAAGTCGATCCTGCAGCCGGTCGTGTCACCCGAATGCACGACAGCCCCGGCGCCGGCCGCCCGGTCGCGGGCACGCCGCCGGTCCTAGCCTGATCGCCGAGGGCCGAGCCCCTCGCCTAACGAAGGACGATCTCGACCCGGCGGTTGTGCGCTTCGCGCACGCCGGCTGCGGTCGGCACCAACAGGTGGGTTTCACCGAAGCCTTGGGCGGTGATCGACTCGCGCGCCACGCCGTCGCGCACCAGCTCCTCCGCCACCGCCTGCGCCCGGCGGACCGACAGGGCCTGGTTGTAGCGCGGCGTGCCCGACGTGTCCGTATGGCCGGACACCTCGATGCGCGTCACCTGCACGCGGCTGGTGGCCTTCGCGGCCTCCGCGATGATCTGGCGCGCACGGTTCGTCAGGTTCGAACGGTCCCAATCGAAGAACACCAGGTAGGTGCGCGCGGCGGCTGCCACCGGCGCGGGAGCCGGCTCTGGGGCCACCGGCGGCGGGGGGACATTGAATGCGTATCGCAAACCGAGCAGCAGGCTGTGGTTGTAATCGTCCGATGTCCGGACCTGGCTGCTGGACGCGCCGCCAGGTCCGGAAAGGGTGCGGCCGAACTGGCGCTCGCCGGCCAGCGCGTAATAGCGGTACTCGGCGGTGAGCGAGAGGCCGACGACGGGCGGGATCGGGAAGGACAGGCCGGCAATCGCCTGGTAGGCGAAGCTGCTGTCGGTGCCGCCCTGGCTTTCAACCGTGCCGTCCGCGGTGGCCACCCGCAAGCGGCGCGCCACGTAGGAGTATCCGGCGCCGGCGCCGATATAGGGGAAGACGTAGGGGCTGCCGATGTCGAGATCGAACAGCACGTTGGCCATCGGACCGTATTTCTGTTCCCGCCCGCCGACCGACCGTGTGCCGGGTCCGGTGTTGCGGAACGAATCGGGCCGGTTGTAGCGGTAGTTCCCTTCAAGCTCGACGCGGACGCCGTTGCCGAAGCCGTAGCCCAGGCTGCCCACTCCCACGATGCCCGTTTGGAACCCGACGCGCGAGCCGGTCGGGATCGTGGCGCCGCTTGAAAGACGGATGCTCTTGTTGCGCTCGTCCTGCATGAAGTTCCCGCCGCCGCCTGCGCCGATGTAAAGGCCGCTGACCGGCTGGGCGCATGCCACGCGGTGGAACAAGGCCGGAGCGGCAAGCAGCGTGGCAGCGATCAGGGTCAGGCGCATCAGCGAAACCTCCAGAAACGGCAAGGGCCGGTCCATGCGCGGACCGGCCCCAGCTTCGTCTTAACTCAAGTCCAGCAAGCCGTGCAGGTCAGCGCAGCACGATCTCGACGCGGCGGTTCTGCGGCTCGCGCACGCCGTTGGCGGTCGGCACCAACAGGTGGGTTTCACCGAAGCCCTGCACCGTGATGGCCTGGCGCGGCACGCCAAGGCGCACGAGCTCAGACGCGACGTTCTGCGCCCGGCGGACCGACAGGCCCTGGTTGTAGCGCGGCGTGCCCGACGTGTCCGTGTAGCCGGACACCTCGATGCGCGTCACCTGCACCCGGGTGGTGGCCTGCGCGGCTTCCGCGATGATCTGGCGTGCACGGTCCGTCAGGTCCGCACGGTCCCAATCGAAGAACACCAGGTAGGTGCGCGCAGCCTGCGCCACCGGGGCAGGAACCGGCGCCGGCGGCGGGGGCGGCGGAGCGGCGTTGAAGGCGTAACGGACGCCCAGCATGACGCTGTGGTTGTACTCCTCGTTGAACCGGACGCGGGCGCGTGTCGCGACGCCGGGCGCGAAATACTGGTAGTTGTAGTCGCGGTCGCCCTCCAAGCCGAGGAAGCGGTACTCGGCCGTGATGGCCAGGCCCGGCGCCGCCGCGATCGGGAAGGCCGCACCGACGATGCCCTGGTAGGCGAAGGCGCCCTGGCCCTGGTTGGTGCGGGCCAGCTCACGGAAGCCGGTCGGGAAGCCGGGGCTCGGACCGGTAAAGCCGGTCAGGCGCACGTTCTGGTCCTGCGCCCAAACGTAGCCGGCGCCGACGCCGATATACGGTGAGACCGGGAACGGGATGAAGCCGAACACATTGGCGAAGCCCAGCACGTTCGGGTCGAAGTCATACAGGACGTTGACCATCCCGCCGTACTTCCGCTCATCCCCGGCGGCGCCGCTGAAGCCTCCAAGGCCACTGCCCTTGGTGCCGCTGAACTTGTTGGAGCGGTAGTTGCCCTCGAGCTCGACCCGCAGGCCGTTGCCCAAGCCGTAGCCGATGCTGAACAGGCCGACGAAGCCCGTGTCGGTCTTGATCTTCGGGTTCGAGCCGCCCACGCCCAGGTTGGTCAGCGGGATGCCGGCCTGCGGGAAGCCGACAGACTTGATCTTCTCCTCCTGCAGGAAGTTGGCGCCGGCGCCGGCGCCGATGTAGAGGCCGCTAATCGCCTCAGCCTTTGCAGCTACGGGGGCGGCCAGGACGGTCGCGGCCAGTAGCGCGCTGCGGAGCTTCATACTTTCTCTCCTCAAAAACAAACTGCGCGTTCACGCATCCGGGGGCCTGCGGGACTGTTCCCCCGCCACTCGGTACGCATACCATAACACCGATGAACGCGAGTGCGATAAGGCGCTTAATACTTTCGCAACGACTGTATCTGAAAAGACACATAGAGCTAAGCAGATATACCACACATCGGCGTGAAATCCTCGTCACGCACGCTCCAATCGTTTCAGCCCTATGGCTTTCCTCACACGATGCGCGCTTCGAACGGCGGCAGGAGGTCCGGCGCCTCGAACTCCAGCACCCACAAATCGGGGTCGCGTCCGAGCTGCCGGGCCACGTAGGCGTCGGCCTTGTCCTGCTCCACCTCTCCCGGCCCGGTGGCGCGCATCCAGGCGACATCGCCCTCCCCAGCCCGTACCTGCGACAGCACGCACAGGCCCCCTCGCCCGCGCAGCACGACCAGGATGCCGCCGGCGTCCGGGTCGCCGCTGCGCAGCACGGCGCCGGGCCGTCCGTCCACGTCGCCCATGCGAAGCGCCATCTGCACCCACAGCTTCGCCTTCACCCGCGGTTCCGCCACCTCATGCTCCTTCGCCGCCGTTGAAGGTCCCATGTGGCGCGCGACACGCCATATCCCACCCGCTGGGCAGAAGCTGAGTGCCCGGATCCCTTGAAGGCGGCGCACGGCGCTGCCACAACTGCCGCAAGGAGGCTGCGATGGCTGATCCCAAGACCCTGACGCCGGCGCAACGCGCATACGAGCAGAAGCGGGCCGCGAAGGCAGGCAAGTCGCTGGAAAGCTGGCTGGACGCGAAGCAGAAGCGCGCCGCCACTGAGGCCAAGGCCGCCGTGCCGCCGCCGAAGAAGAAGCCCGGCCTGATCTCGCGCTTGCTGGACCGCGCGCACAAGCCGCTCTGAGAGGGATCGCCGCCCACGCGGAGCGGATTGGAGCGTCGATCCCGGCAAGCGGTGGATGGCGCTGGCGCTGCCGGTTGGCGCGGGCTGGGCGCTGCGGGCGGAGCCGGTGGGCGACGTTTCAACGCTGCTCGCGCG
>CAXTUO010000059.1:0-3415 GCA_964247175.1 uncultured Acetobacteraceae bacterium
ACGTAGAACGGCGAATGGATGAAGTGCGGCACGTAGGCCCAGTACACGCTGTACTCCGGCGTGAAATGGAAGGCCGGCCCCAGGCTCTCGGTCTGCACCTGCATCCACAGCTCGCCGATCCGCTCCGGCACCACCTCGCCCGACCGGCGCTCGGCGTGCAGCAGAGTCTCGAACTGGTAGAACGCGGTCTGCCGCACCACCGTGTTGAGCATGTCCTCGACCTTGCCGGCCAGCATGATGCGGCGGCGCTTCGGGTCGGTCTCGGCGGCCAGCAGGGCGCGGAAGGTCATCATCTCGCCGAACACGCTGGCCGTCTCCGCCAAGGTCAGCGGCGTGCCGGACATCAGGTAGCCGTTCTTCGCCGCCAGCACCTGGTGCACGCCGTGGCCCAGCTCGTGCGCCAACGTCATCACGTCCCGCGTCTTGCCGTGGTAGTTCACCAGCAAGTACGGATGCACCGACGGCACGGTCGGGTGGGCGAACGCGCCGCCCGCCTTGCCGTCCCGCAGCACGGCGTCGATCCAGGGCCGGTCGAAGAAGCGCTGCCCGACCTCGCCTAGCTCCTTCGAGAAGCCGCTGTAAGCCGACAGCACCCGGTCCCGCGCCTCGCCCCAGGCAATCGGGCGGTCGCTGTCGTCCGGCAGCGGCGCGTTGCGGTCCCAATGCTCCAGCTTCTCAAGCCCGAGCCACTTCGCCTTCAGCGCGTAGTAGCGGTGCGACAAGCGCCCGTAATCCGCCGACACCGCCGTGCTGAGCGCGTCCACCACCTCGTCCTCCACCATGTTCGCGCGGTTGCGCGAGCTGGTGGGGCGCGGGTAGCGGCGCCAGGTGTCGATGATCTCCTTGTCCTTGGCCAGCGTGTTGGTCACCAGCGAGAACAGCCGCACGTTGCGCCCGAACACCTCGCCGATGGAAGCCGCAGCGTCCGCCCGCACCGCCCGGTCGCGGTCGGACAGCTTGTTGAGCGCGGCGCTGACGGTAAGGTGTTCCCCGCGCACTGGGACGCGCAGCGCGGCGATCGTCTCGTCGAACAGGCGGCTCCAGGCGCTGCGGCCCGTGACCTCCTTCTCGTGCAGCAGCTTTTCCAGCTTGTCGTCGAGCTGGTGCGGGCGGAACACCCGGAGGTCGCGCAGGAACGGCGCGTAGCGCGCCAGCGCCGGGTCGGCGAGCTTCCCAGCGAGGTCCGCTTCCTCGATCCGGTTCAGCTCAAGCGACAGGAACAGCAGATGCGAGCTGATGGCCGTGACCCGCTCGTTGGTCGATTGGTAGAACCTGGCGATGCCCGGGTCGAGACTGTCGGTGCTGAACTGAAGCTGGGCGTAGGACATCAGCCGGCCGAGGATTTCCTCGATCCGCTCATACTCGGCAAGCGCCGCCGCCAGTTCGGCGCCGGACAGCGCCGCCACGCGGCCGGCGTGCTCCGTCTCGAACGACCGCGCCGCCGCGTCCGCGCGGTCGGCGTCGGCAAGGAGCTCGGGGCTGTCGGGGGCGGGGTAAAGGTCGGTCAGGTCCCAGGATGGCAGCGGGTCGGCGGCATGCGCCGTGGCAAGGCTGGCAGGCTGGTCCATCTGGTGCTCGTCCCGTCGTGCTGATACGTCACCATTTAGGTGGGACGGTGCACCCGTAGGGCAAGCGTAGGGAACAAGCGTGGACGACACCCACCCAAGGGGCTACCCGTTCAAAACCTACCCGCAATGGCCCAACCTCGCGGCCATGATGTTCGGCCTCGCCCGCGGCTGGCCCGGCCGCCCGATGCTGCGCCATTGGCGGGACGGCGGGTGGCACGGCATCGCCTGGGGCGAGTTCGCCCGGCGTGCCGCGTCCGCCGCCCGGGGCCTGCGCGCCGCCGGCGTTTCAGCCGGCGACCGCGTGCTGATCGTCAGCGAAAGCCGGCCGGAGGTGCCGATCCTGGAGGTCGCGCTGATGGCGATCCGCGCCGTGCCGGTACCGGGCTACGCCACCAACACGCCGGAGGACCACGCGCACCTGCTGCGGGACAGCGGCGCGCGGGTGGCGGTCGCGTCCACGGCGGCGCTCGCCGACCGCGTGCTGGCCGGCGCCGCGTTGACCGGTGGGCTGGACCGGCTGCTGTGCATGCAGCCCGGCCGCGGCCAGTTGTTCTCCACCCTGGAAGCCGACCGCGCCGCGCCCGACGACATCGCGGCGGAGGCGGATGAAATCCCGTCCGGCGCGCTCGCCTGCCTGATCTACACCAGCGGCACCTCCGGCCTGCCGCGCGGGGTCATGCTGCCGCACCGGGCGATCCTGTCCAATTGCCGCGGCGCCTTCGAGCTGGTGCGCCCGCTGCGCCTGCGGGACGAGACCTACCTGTCCTTCCTGCCGCTGTCGCACAGCTTCGAGCACACGGTCGGCCAATTCTTCCTGCCGAGCCTCGGGACCGAGATCGTGTACAGCCGTGGGGTCGAGCACCTGGCTGCCGACATGCTGGCGGTGCAGCCGACGATCATGGCCGTGGTGCCGCGCGTCCTTGAACTGATCCGCGCCCGCGTCCTGCAGCAGGTCGGGCGGCAGCCGCCGTGGAAGCAGGCGCTGTTCCACCGGGCGCTCGCCGCCGGGCTGCGCCGGGTCGAGGAACGGACGACGCTCGGCGACCGCGTCGCCGGGCCGCTGCTGGACCGTTTGGCGCTGCGCCCGGTGCGCGCCCGGTTCGGGGGCCGGTTCCGCGCGGCGATCTCGGGCGGCGCCCGCCTCGATCCGGAGATCGGCCGCTTCTTCCGGGCGCTCGGCCCCGTGGTGATGCAGGGCTATGGGCAGACCGAGGCCGGGCCGGTGATCAGCGCCAACTCGGCAAATGACCCCGAGAACGGCAGCGTGGGCCGCCCGCTGCAAGGCGTGGACCTGCGGATCGCCGAAGACGGCGAGATCCTGGTGCGTGGCGACCTGGTGATGGACGGCTACTGGCGCCAGCCGGACGCCACTGCGGAGGCGATCCGGGACGGCTGGCTGCACACCGGCGACCTCGGGCGGATCGACGCGCAGGGCGTGCTGACCCTCACGGACCGCAAGCGCGACATCATCGTCCTGTCAGGCGGCGAGAACGTGTCCCCGGCGCGGATCGAGGAACTGCTGATGCGGGAGCCGGAGATCCTGCAAGCCGTGGTGTTCGGGGACGGCCAGGCCGCGCTGTCGGCCCTGCTGGTCCCGGCCGAGGGGGGCGACGCCCCAAGCGTCGGTGCCGCCGTGGCGCGGGTCAACGCCCGCCTGTCCACAACTGAGCGCATCCGCCGGCACAGCCTGGTGCCGCCTTTCACCATCGAGAACGGCCTGCTGACCCCGAGCCAAAAGATCCGCCGGGCGCAGGTGCTGCGGCTGCACCGGGGCGCGGGGGAGACGAAGCGGGCTGGTTGATGCCGAAGGGTTCAGCGCCGCAGGCGGTCGTAGAACGCCATGTCGG
>CAXTUO010000059.1:3425-10519 GCA_964247175.1 uncultured Acetobacteraceae bacterium
CGAGCAGGTCAGCAATCCGGCGCCGCAGCGCGACATCCGCCTTGACCTCGCGCCGGTCCGCCGTGTCCGCCGTCCTGTTCTCATGGGTTTCAGCGGCGAAGGGAAGGCCGAGGTCGGCCCCGAGCCGCCCGAGGTCGGCGGCGCGGGTTTCATGGAAGCCGATGAAGTCGAACCGGCGCATGTCAACGCCGCCGAAATAGGTTTCCGACATGAGGGTGGAGATGCCCGGATAGGTCGCGAACTCCAGCACCGAGGGCCGTTCGCGCAGGAACCGGGCGTGCACGCGGTGGCCGGGTTCGGGCAAGTCGATCCAGAAGAAATAGATTGAGAACAGGTTATCGACGGGATGGCGCAGGAAGGTCAGCCAGTACCCGTCCGTGAGACCGTAACGCGAAGGGTGGAAATGCCCGTGGACCAGCCGCTTCCCGGCCGGGAACGCGACGGCTTGCCGGTCGGCGACGACGAGGGGGTCATGGCCGTAATCGAAGAGCGCCTGGTCGCCGAGCAAGGCCTCGAACTGGAACTTGAGCGACGAACCCGCCGCCTTGGGGAAGTGGACCGAAACCACCTGTTGCGGCGTGACGGGCCGGTCGGCGGGATCGGCCCAGGCGGGCGCGCTTGCTGGCTTGGTCTTGGCCGCGCTGAGCGCGGGCGCCGCACCGTTCACCGCGGCATTTGTGACGGTGGTCAACCCGGCGCCCTGCTGCTGGTTGAGGCAATCTTCCTTATAGGAGGCAAGGCGCCCTCCTGAGGGTCGTGCGGTGGCGGAACTCGGTTTCCCCGTACACCGGGCAACTCAGCGGCGCGTTGTCCATGCATCCCCCGGGTGTTCGCGGCCGATCAGCAACGGGCGCGGGTCACATCCCGAGCGCACGGCGGTACACGTCCAGGAGCGACTCCTGCTCCTCCACCTCCGCCGGCTCCTGCTTGCGGATGCGGATGATCTGGCGCAGCACTTTGACGTCGAACCCGGCCGACTTCGCCTCGGCGAAGATGTCCTTGATGTCGCTGCCGAGCGCCTTGCGCTCCTCTTCCAGCCGCTCGATCCGCTCGATGAGGCTGCGCAGCCGGTCGGCTGCGATGCCGCCGACCTGGGCCTCCTTGGCCTTGCCCTCGTTCAGCGGGTCGTCGTCCAGGTTGTCGGTGCTGTCCAGGGCCATGGCGCCCCCTCCGTGGTGGTCAGGGGCGGGGCTTAGCGGCGCCGGGAGTCGGGGTCAATGCGCCGGGTTGCTTCGGGCAAAGGCTGCCTTCTGCTCCGCCGTGGCTTCGACCTGGTGCCGCGCCTGCCATTCCTTGTACGGCATGCCATAGACGATCTCCCGCGCTTCCGGGTCGGACAGCGGCAGGTCCCGGGCTTCCGCCTCCTCGCGATACCAGCGGGACAGGCAGTTGCGGCAGAACCCGGCCAGCGTCATCAGGTCGATGTTCTGCACGTCCGTCCGCTCCCGCAGGTGCGCCACCAGCCGGCGGAACGCGGCGGCCTCCAACTCGGTGCGGGTTGTGTCGTCCATGACGGGTACGGTCATTGCGGGAACCCCTGTTCGGTCAAGCGTGTATGCCCGGATATGGCGTGCCGCCCGCCCGTGTGCCATCCCCTGCCCGAGTCGATCCCTTGTCCGAGTCGATGGGACCGCCGACGAGCGGGAAGCGTCTTGGCGGGACGGCAAAGCTGCGTCCATAGTACCGGGGCCATCCGGGAAGGAAATGCCGATGCCGTGGGACGACACGCAGGCCCGCACTGCGTTGCGGGCGATGTTCGACGCGGCCGTCGCCAGTGCCGATCCGCGCCGGGTGCAGGCGGCGCACCTGCCGGACCGTCCAACCGGCCGGGTCGTGGTGGTCGGCGCCGGCAAGTCGGCCGCGGTGATGGCCGCGGCGCTGGAGGATGCCTGGCCCGACGTGCCGATGACCGGCATCGTCGTGACCCGCTATGGCCATGCCGTGCCGACCCGGGTGATCGAGGTGCTGGAAGCGTCGCACCCGGTGCCCGACGCCAACAGCGAGTCGGGGGCGCGGCGCGTACTGGCAGCGGTGGAGGGGCTGTCCCAGAACGACCTTGTGATCGCGTTGATGTCCGGCGGCGCGTCGGCGCTGCTGGAACTGCCGGCGCCGGGCCTCACGCTTGCGGATGCCGGGCGCGTCAACCGGGCCTTGCTGGCGAGCGGCGCCGCCATCGGCGAGATGAACGCGGTCCGCAAGCACCTGTCGGCGATCAAGGGTGGACGGCTCGCCGCGGCGGCGCGCCCGGCCCGCGTCGTCACCCTCGTCATCAGCGACGTGCCCGGCGACGACCCGGCCGTCATCGGCAGCGGCCCCACCGTGCCGGACTCTTCCACCTGGGCGGAGGTGCGCGCCATCGCCGCGCATTACGGCCTTTCGCTGCCCCGCAGCGACGGCCCGGAAACCCCCAAGCCCGGCGAGATCGACGCCGATATCCGGATGATCGCGACCCCTTCCATGGCGCTCGACGCCGCCGCTGCCGCCGCCCGGGCGCACGGCCTGGCGCCGTTGATCCTGGGCGACGCGCTGGAAGGGGAAAGCCGGGAACTCGGCACCGCCATGGCCGGCATCGCCCACAGCGTCCGGAGCCACGGCCACCCGCTGCCCCCGCCCTGCGTGTTGCTGTCGGGCGGGGAAACGACGGTGACGATCGGCCAAGGGCCTGCCGGGCGCGGCGGGCGCAACACGGCGTTCCTGCTGGGCCTCGCGGTCGCGCTGCGTGGCGCCGCGGGCATCTGGGCCTTGGCCGGCGACACCGACGGCATCGACGGCACGGAGGACGCGGCCGGCGCCATCGTCACGCCCTCCACGTTGACGCGGGCACGAGGCATGGGGCTTGATCCGCGCGCCGTGCTTTCGGCGCACGACAGCTACGGCCTGTTCGACGCGGTGGGCGACCTGGTCCGCACCGGGCCGACGCTGACCAACGTGAACGATCTCCGGGCCGTGCTGGTCACACCCGTTTAAGGAACCCCGATGCCCGCCCGAACCAAGCTCCGCCGCCGCCGGCGCACCAAGATCGTCGCGACGCTCGGCCCGGCCAGCTCCACGCCCGAGGTGCTGTCCCGCTTGTTCCACGGCGGCGCCGACGTGTTCCGGCTCAACTTCAGCCACGGCGCCCACCCGGACCACCTGGCGCGGATCAACATGATCCGGGCGCTGGAGGAGCAGTCGGGCCGGCCCATCGGCATCCTGGCGGACGTGCAGGGACCGAAGCTGCGGGTGGGCAAGTTCCAGGGCGGGCGCATCGCGTTGCAGACCGGGCAGCCGTTCCGGCTCGATCTGTCCCCGGTGCCGGGCGACCGGAACCGGGTCGAGCTGCCGCATCCCGAGATCATCGGGGCGGCCGGGATCGGCACCTCCCTGCTGCTGGACGACGGCAAGCTGCGGCTGCGGGTGACCCGCGTGCGGGAGGACCACCTGGAAACCGAGGTGGTGACGGGCGGCAGCCTGTCCGACCGCAAGGGGGTGAACGTCCCCGACGTGGCCTTGCCGATCCCGGCGCTGACTCAGAAGGACCGGGCGGACCTCGATTTCGCCCTGGCGCACGGGGTCGATTACATCGGGCTGAGCTTCGTGCAGCGGGCGGAGGACGTAGCGGAGGCGAAGGCGATCACCGCCGGGCGGGCCTGGATCATGACCAAGCTGGAGAAGCCGCAGGCGCTCGACAACCTCGACGAGATCCTGGCGCTGTCGGACGCGGTGATGGTGGCGCGCGGCGATTTGGGCGTGGAGCTGCCGCCCGAAGAGGTGCCGCTGGCGCAGAAGCGCATCGTGCGCGCGGCGCGGGAGCGCGGCCTCCCCGTCGTGGTCGCAACCCAGATGCTGGAAAGCATGATCACCGCCCCCGCCCCCACCCGGGCGGAAGCCTCCGACGTGGCGACCGCGGTGTTCGACGGCGCCGACGCCGTGATGCTGAGCGCCGAGACCGCCGCCGGGCAGTACCCGTACGAAGCCGTCAACATCATGGACCGCATCATCGAGCGGGTGGAGCGCGACCCCGGCTGGCGCGCGATCACCGAAGCGAGCCGCCCGGCGCCGGAGCCGGTTTCCGCCTCCGCCATCGCCGCCGCGAGCCGGCAGGTGGCGCACACCGTGAAGGCCGCGGCCATCGTCGCGTTCACGGACGGCGGCAGCACGGCGCTGCGGGTGGCGCGGGAGCGTCCGGACTGCCCGGTGCTGGGCGTGAGCACGAACCTTTCAACCGCGCGGCGGCTCGCGGTGGTGTGGGGTGTGCACGCGCTGGTGACGGCGGAGGTGCACACGATGACGGAAGCGGTGACGCGGGCCACACGGCTGGCGCGCGGCGAGGGGATGGCGGCGCCGGGCCAGGAGGTGGTCGTGACGGCCGGCACGCCGTTCGGCCAGTCCGGCACCACCAATGCGCTGCGCGTGGCGCATGTGAGATAGGGCGTGGCAGACCTCGGCTGGATCGAGCGCGCGCCGGGCCGGCCGTATTTCGTCACCGACGCCGGCGCGCCCTGGACGCCCATCGGGCAGAACGACGCGATCAGTTGGCCGGAATGGCGCGGCCTGCTGCACCGCCGCGACCTCGGCGCTGTCGAGCGGCATCTGGCCCACCTGCGCGGCAGCGGCGTGACGTGCCTGCGGTTCATGCTGGAGTACGCGCAAACCGGCGAGCACTTCTTCGAGCAGCCGGCCGGCACCTTCAACCCGGCCTTGATCCAACTATGGGACGACCTGTTCCGGCTCACGGCGGCGGCCGGGCTGCGCATCCTGCTGACCCCGTTCGACACGTTTTTCCATTGGGTGCGCTGGGACCTGCACCCCTACAACGCCGCCAACGGCGGCCCCTGCCCCGACCGCACCAGCCTGCTGGTGCATCCGGGCGTGCGGGCGCTGGTGAAGGCGCGGCTGGCATTCGCCACAGAGCGCTGGGGTGGCAGCGGCGCCCTGTTCGCCTGGGACCTGTGGAACGAGATGCACCCGGTGCAGGGCGAGGACCGGCCCAACTGCTTCGACGACTACATCGGCGACGTCGGGCCGTTCCTGCGCAGCCTGGAGCGGCGGCTGCATGGCCGGGCGCATCCGCAATGCGTGTCGGTGTTCGGGCCGGAGCTGCATTGGAAGCCATGGCTGAACGCGCCGGTGTTCCGCCACCCGGCGCTCGATTTCGCCAACAACCATTTCTACGAGGAAGGCAGCATCGACGACCCGCGGGACACCGTCGCCCCGGCGCTCGCGGTCGGCCAGCTGGTGCGGGAGGCGCTGGCGGAGATCGCCGACCAGCGCCCGTTCTTCGACAGCGAGCACGGCCCGATCCACACCTTCAAGGACCGCGGGATCACCTTGCCGGAACCGTTCGATGACGAGTACTTCCGGCACCTGCAATGGGCGCATCTGGCGTCCGGCGGCGCGGGCGGGGGCATGCGCTGGCCGAACCGCGACCCGCACGGCCTGACGCCCGGGATGCGGCGGGCGCAGCGCAGCCTGGCCGGTTTCCTGCCGCTGGTGGACTGGCCGCATTTCGACCGCCGTCCCATCGAGGCGGACGTCAGCGACCCGGCCGTCGCGTGCTTCGCGTGCGGCGACGCCCGGCAGGCAGTGCTGTGGCTGCTGCGCACCACGCCGCTGCTACCGGATGGGCGGGTCGATCCGGATTGCCGCTCGGCCGTGTCGGTGCGGGTGCCGGGCCTGGCGGCCGGGCCGTACTGGGCGACGACGTGGGACACGGGCGCCGGATGCCGGACCGGCCGCGTGCCGGTCCTGGCCGACGCCCAAGAAGCCAGGATCGACCTGCCGTCGATGCCCGCGGACGTTGCGGTTGCAATCCAGCCTGCATAGGGTTGCGGGCGGCCGGGACGTGTGTTCGTATCATAGGTAATCCGGCCGCCAGAGCCGCATAGGGAGTTGACATGGTGCTGCCCCATTTGACCCGCCGGGCGTTCGCGTCCACCGCCGCGGCCGCGGCGGCCTTGCCGCGCCTGGCCCGCGCCGAGGACACGATCAAGATCGGCGTCGTGTTCCCTTCCACCGGACCTGCGGCGGAAGCCGGCAAGCTGCAAATGAACGGCGCGCGCCAGGCACTGGAAGCGGTCAACGAGAAAGGCGTTCTAGGCCGCAAGCTCGAACTAGTGGTGGAGGACGACCAGACCACCAACCCCGGCGCCGTGCTGGCCTTCAGCCGCCTGGCCGGCCGGCCTGAGATCGCGGCGTTCATCGGCTCGATCCGCAGCACCCAGGTGCACGCCATGGCGCCGGACGTGCTCAAGGTGGGCAAACCCATGATGTTCGGCGGCACCGACCCGACGCTCACGCAGCAGGGCAACAAGTGGCTGTTCCGCTGCCGCCCGAACGACAGCTACTCCGCCAAGGTGATCGCCGAGTTCGGCGCGGGCGACCTGAAGAAGCAGAAATGGGCGGTGATCTACTCGACTGACGCCTTCGGCACCAACGGGTCCAAGGCGCTGGAAGCGGCGCTGAAGGACAAGGGGATCACCCCCGTGCTGATGCAGGGCTACACCAACCAGGCGTCGGACTACACCGCCGTCGTCCTGGCGGTGCGGCAGTCGGGCGCCGACATCGTTGGCAGCTACTTTACCTTCGAGAACGATCTCGGCATCTTCGCCCGCCAGCTCCGGCAGCTCGGGGTGACGCTCCCCTGGGTGGGGTCGCCGTCCATCGTCAACACCACGGCGCTGAACCTCGCGGGCCGCGCGCTGTTCGGCACCTACGGCGTCGCGGACTACGCGGCCGACGCGACCCCGGCGTCCAAGGCCTTCGCCGCCCGCTACCAGGCGCTCTACAAGGCGACGGCGGACGGCCAGTCTTCCTGGACGTTTGACGCGGTGAACCTGCTGGCCCGGGCGATCAATGACGCCGGCGGCACGGAGCCTGAGAAGATCCGCGCGGCGCTGGCCGCCATACGCGGCTTCGAGGGCGCGGAAGGCGAGTACAACTTCGACGACAAGGGCGATGGCCTCCGCGGCTACAACGTCGTGAAGAACGAGAACGGCAAGATCGTGTTCGACCGCCGGATCGAAGTGAAAGAGTAAGCTTGGTCCCGCAACTGCTGTTCACCGGTCTCGGCATCGGCGCGATCTACGCGCTGGTGGCGCTCGGCTTCGTGCTGC
>CAXTUO010000060.1:0-10492 GCA_964247175.1 uncultured Acetobacteraceae bacterium
CCCCGGGCTTGCGGGCCGATGCGATCGTCACCGATGTCGGCTCGGCGAAGGGCAAGGTCATCGAGCTGGTGGCGCCCCACCTCGACATGCGGCGCTTCGTGCCGGGCCATCCCGTCGCGGGCACCGAGGAATCCGGGCCGGCGGCGGCCATCGAGCGGCTGTTCGAGAACCGCTGGTGCATCCTGACCCCGCAGGCCGTGACCGACCCGGCGGCGACGGAGCAGGTGGCGGCGCTGTGGCGCGCGCTGGGGTCGAAGGTCGATCTAATGGAGGCGGCGCACCACGACAAGGTGCTCGCGGTCACGTCGCACCTGCCGCACCTGCTCGCCTTCAACATCGTCAACACGGCGGATGACCTGGAAGGCGTGCTGAAGGGCGAGGTGCTGAAGTACGCCGCCGGCGGGTTCACCGACTTCACGCGCATCGCCGCCTCCGACCCCACCATGTGGCGCGACGTGTTCCTGCACAACAAGACGGCGGTGCTGGAGATCGTCGGCCGCTACATCGAGGACCTCATGGCGCTGCAGCGGGCGATCCGCTGGGATGAGGCCGACGCCCTGTTCGAGCGGTTCAGGAGCGCGCAGGCCATCCGGCGCGAGGTGGTCCGGGCCGGCCAAGCCTACAAGCGTGTGCCAAGCACGCGATACCAGCCCGGCAGGAGCATGCGGCATCTGAGCGAGACGCTGCGCTGAAGCTGATGAACGGTGGATGCCGCCGCAGCACCTGCCTTTGTATAGTTTTGTTCTAAATTTTGATGCAGTAGAATTACAAATACTTTATCAGTATTACTCTAGCATAATGTCCTGAAATACTCGATGTAGTCTGTGCCGTGCCAGGATGCGCGCGTCGATAAACAGAAGCCCGGTGAACCGCGTCGATCCAAGCGGCAATTCATGCATCGGGCACCCAACCGCGCGGCCGCTGCGAAGGCATCGGCCGCAACAGGAGGAGTTACCCACATGGCAGATGACAGTGCGGCTACCGCCGCGGCCGATCCAAATGCGCCCGCCCTTTACGGTCCCGGCGTGACCGGCCAAAGCAGTGCGGTTGGCAGCAACAACGCGGGCGTCGTCGCGCCCGGCAGCGCGGACGTCAACGTCGGCAGCTCCGCCGACACCAGCGCCGCCTACGCCTCGGCCGACCAAGGCCCGGCCGGGCAGGACAACAACGTCGGCGTCATCACGCCCGGCAGCTCGGACGTGACGCTTTCGGGCGGCAACGGCCGGTTCGTCATCGACTACAGCCAGCCCTCGCCGACCGACGGGTCCATGAGCACCGGCGGCAACACCGTGCACGTCGAGGGCGGCAACAACCAGTTCGTGGTCAAGTTCGCGCCGGGCACGTCGAGCGGCGATGCCACGGGCGCCGGCGGCAACTCCGTGATTCTCGACGGCGGCAACAACCAGTTCGTCGTCGAGTACGACTACTCGGCGTTCACCAGCGGCGCCCCGTCCGGCAACAACGTCACCGTTGGGGGCGGCAACAACGCCTTTGTCGTCAACTACCAGGGTCCCAACGACAGCTCCGCTGCGACCGGCAGCGCGGTGAACGTCGGCGGCGACGGCAACCAGTTCGTCGTGGCCTATGGCAGCGGCTCAAGCTCGGGAAGCGGGTCCGACAGCAGCGGCTCCGGCGGCGGCAACCCGTTTGCCGGCAGCAGTGGGTCCAGCGCGGGTGGCAATCCCTTCGCCAGCAGCGGCGGCGGTGCCGGCTCGGCGGTCGGCGGAGCACCTGCCGGCAACAGCAACCCGTTCGCCAGTTCGGCGGGCGGCAACTCGTCTGGCGGTGCGGGCAGCACCGACAGTTCTGGAGGCAGCATGAGTGGCAGCATGAGTTCCATGGGTACGTCAGGCAGCAGTTCTGATTCGAGCAGTTCCGACCTGGCCGCGTCGCTCCGGCAAAGCCCGTTCGGTGCTTTGCTTGATCTGCCGGGCGTCACGCCCGAGACCATCTTCGGCAACATCAACCCGAACGACTACGCGTCCTTGAACAGCGGCAGCGGCGGCAACCCGTTCGCCGGCGCCGCGGCGGGCAGCAACCCGTTCACCAACTATCCCGGGCAGTCCAGCATCTTCTCGGCCGCGACCAATGCCGGCGCTGCTTCGGGTGGTGCGCCGAGCAGCAGTGGCAGCAGTTCCTCCGCGGCTTCGGGCATGGGGAGTGCCCCGGCTGACAGCAGCGGCAGCGCAAGCAATCCCTTCGCGGGCGGCAGCTTCGGCGGCTTTGGCGGCGCCTCGTCCGCGGCGTCCAGCATGGGCGGCGCCCCGGCCGGCAGCGGGCAATCGGCCGACATGTCCTCCAACGATCCGACCGGGGCGGCTGGCAGCGTGGTTGCCGGCGCGGGCGCCAACGGCAGCAGCGGCGGCTTCGACCCGAGCAGCCTGAGCAGCGGCGATGCGGCGTCCTTCCTTGCTGCAAGCCCCTTCGGCCCGCTGATCACCCAGGCCGGCGTTGACCCGAACACCTTGCTGGCCAGCCTGAGCGGCGGCAACAACTTCTCCGCCCTCGCGGGCCTTGGGGGAGCCAACAACCCGTTCGGCGACACGGCCAGCAGCAGCAGCGGCAGCATCCCCGGCAGCAGCGACCCTGCGGCCGGCAGCGGCGGCGGCAGCAGCGACTATGCGTCGGCGACCGACATCACGTCCGGCGTTTATGCGCAGATCACGGCCGATGGCGGCTCGGTTCCGAGCATGACGATCCCGACCACCTGAGTCGGACACGACCAGGCCGGCGGCGTGCTGAGCACGCCGCCGGCTTTTTCATGCCGGGGCATTGCGGACACGCGGCCTGGTGCCGGGCGTCAGGCTTCGTCGCCGACGCTGCCGGGTGTTTGGCCCCTCAGGACGCGGCTTGACACCATGGCAGGGCCTGCAGCGCCGCATGGACCCGTGCGGTCGTCGCGTCGGCGTCCTCGTCGATGCTGTCGAACACCAGGTCCGCCTCGGCGTAAACGGGATGGCGCAACGCCATCAGCCGGTCCAGAACCTCGGCGGGATCGCCGTTCCGCAGCAGCGGCCGGTCCGTGCAAGCGGCGAGCCGCCGCAGCAGCAGCGGCAGGTCGCAGCGCAGCCAGATCGACACCGCCCTGTTCCGCATCACCCGGCGCGTTTCGGCATCCATGAACGCGCCGCCGCCGGTCGCGAGCACCAGCGGGCCGCCCGCCAGCAAATGCCGCATGGCCTGGCGCTCGCGGCTGCGGAAGCCCGCTTCGCCCTCATGCGCGAACAGCTCCGCGACGCTGCGCCCGGCGTCCCGCTCGATCTCGGCGTCCACGTCGCGGAACGGCAGCCCGAGCCGCAGGGCGAGGCGGCGCCCCACGTTGGTCTTGCCAACCCCCATCATGCCGAC
Source organism: uncultured Acetobacteraceae bacterium (assembly GCA_964247175.1). Lineage (GTDB taxonomy): Bacteria > Pseudomonadota > Alphaproteobacteria > Acetobacterales > Acetobacteraceae > CAHJXG01. The sequence goes on from CAXTUO010000060.1 coordinate 3,349, forward strand.
CAGCGCGACGCTGCGCCCGGCAAGCGGGGTGGGCAGGCTATCCATGGTCAGAACTTGGCCGTTCAACGCTTGCCTCGATGCCGTGGAGTGACGACGCTGGTGAAAGACACGGCCTTAAAGTCAAACGGATTGATCGTGGTCAATATCATTAGATGGAAACACAGTTGAACAACACGGAGCCGCAAGGCGAGCTGGTTTCGGGGCCGGAGGTGAGCGTCGTCCAGCCGTCGTGCTACCGTTCCGGCGTGGGCCGTCCCGGGCCTTCAACAGACCCGGTACCAATCTCTGCAAAGGAACCCGCGACCATGACCGCCGCGAATGCCCGACCTGCCGCAGTGACCGTTGTCCCGCCGGGGCGCGCGCTCCGCGGCCGGGTCGTGCCGCCGGGATCGAAGTCGATCACCAACCGCGCCCTGCTGCTCGCGGCGCTGGCACGGGGCACCAGCCGCCTGACCGGGGCGCTCAAAAGCGACGACACCGCTTTCATGGCGGCGGCGCTCCGCGGCATGGGGGTCGCGGTCACGGAACCGGTTGCCACGGGCTTCACCGTAGCCGCGACTGGACGCCTCGCCGCGCCGGACGCCCCGCTCAGCCTGGGGAATGCCGGGACCGCCACCCGGTTCCTGACCGCCGCCGCCGCGGTCGTGGACGGCGAGGTGGTGATCGACGGCGACGCGCACATGCGAAAGCGGCCCATAGCACCCCTCGTCGCGGCCTTGCGCCGCCTGGGCGTGGACGCGGCGGCCGAGAGCGGCTGCCCGCCCGTGCTGGTGCGCGGGCGCGGCGGCTTCGCGGGCGGCCGGGTCGAGATCGACGGCGGGCTGTCCAGCCAATACGTTTCCGCCCTGCTGATGATCGGCGCGTGCGGGCAGGGGCCGGTCGAGGTGGCGCTGACCGGGCACGACATCGGTGCCCGGGGCTACGTCGATCTGACCCTCGCCGCCATGAGGGCGTTCGGCGCCGATGCCGAGCCGGTCGGCGACGCGGGCTGGCGGGTCGCGCCGACCGGATACCGCGCGACGGAGTTCTTGGTGGAGCCGGACGCATCGGCCGCGACCTATCTTTGGGCGGCGGAGGCGCTGACCGGCGGCGCCATCGACCTCGGCTTCGCGCCCGAAGCGTCGAGCCAGCCTGACGCCCGTGCGCGCGGCCTCATCGCCCGCTTCCCGCATTTGCCGCCGGTGATCGACGGCTCGCAAATGCAGGACGCCGTGCCGACGCTGGCCGTGCTCGCCGCCTTCAACACAACCCCGGTTCGCTTCGTCGGCGTCGCCAACCTGCGGGTCAAGGAATGCGACCGGCTGGCGGCGCTCGCCACGGAGCTGTCGCGCATCGCCCCGGGCCTCGGGCGCGAGGACGGGGATGACTTGGTTGTCGCCGCCGACCCGGCGCTGTCCGGCACGACGCGCCCGACCCGCATCGAGACCTACTCCGACCACCGGATCGCCATGAGCTTCGCGCTCGCCGGGCTGCGGACCCATGGCATCACGATCCTTGACCCGGGCTGCGTCGCCAAGACCTATCCCGGCTACTGGGACGATCTTTCTTCGCTCGGCATCGAGTTGATCGAGGGCGCCTGAGCGGGCGTCACCAAGCTCAATAACGAAGTGATGCGTCAGTATTAACAAAGTTTAGCGACAATCCCGGCAATGCAGTGTGGATTACGCTCCTGTCATTGATGTTCAGCCCTCATTCCGTGTGGCTGGTTACCAAGGGGCTCGGCCATGGCTCTCCATGCCAACAACGTTTCCACGCCGCTCAACCGCCTGCTTGCTTCGCTGCCGGCCCATGAATACGACCAGTTCAAGGCCTGCCTGGTCCGCGTGTCCCTGGTCCGCGACCAGGTGCTGGTAGAGCACGGCCAGCCGGTCGAGCACGCGTACTTCATCGAGCATGGCGTCGTGTCGGTCGTGTCCGACGCCGCCGACGGGGAGGGCGGCATCCAGGTTGCCATGATCGGCCGGGAAGGCATGGTGGGCGACGTGTCGCCGGTGAACGCGCGCAACGCCGCTTGCGCCAACATCGTGGTGCACATGCCCGGCGTCGCCTTCCGCCTGACCACCCAGGACCTGCGCCGCGCCATCGAGCGCAGCCCGGCGCTGCATCTCGCCTGCACCCGCTTCGCGCAGTCGCTGCTCGTCCAGGTCATGCAGACCGCCGTGTGCAACGCCCGGCGCAGCCTGACGGAGCGTTGCGCGCGCTGGCTGGTGATGACGCATGACCGGGTGGAGGGCAACGAGGTGCAGGTCACGCACGAGGCGCTTTCGGCGATGCTCGGCATGCACCGGCCCGGCGTCACCGTGGCGGCGGCGGCGCTGCAGCAGGCCGGGCTGATCCGGACCGGGCGGGGCCGCTTCACCGTGCTGGACCGGGCGGGGCTGCAGGACGTGGCCCAAGGGATGCGGCCCGCGCTGCGCTTCACGCCCTCGCGCGTCCGCCCGGGCGGGGTGCGCCACGGCCTGCGCCCGCCCGCCGCGGGCGCCGTTTTCTGATGAGCGCGGCCATGCATGAAGGCGTGGCGGGCGTGGGCACCGCGGGCGCAGTTGGGCGCTACCAGATCGTCGTCATCGGCAAGGAAGGTGCGGTGCTGCTGGACACCGCGACCGGCTCGTCATGGTCGCTGGCCCGGGACATCGACACGCTGCAACTGGGATGGAGGCCGCTTGACGGGCGGCCGTCCGCCGTCCTGGACCACGCGGCCGAGCGCGCGCTTCCTCATTCGCTTCCTGGGGAGACCCCGCTCGCTCCGGTGGACGCTGACGGGGCATTGGCTGCATGGTGGCGGCCGCGCCATGGATCGAGATGGCCGCGGCTCAAGCTGTCCAAGCTTTGAGGCGCGCGGCCGTGCTAACCTCGATCAGCCCTGACAGGAATTGCCCGCTCTGATGTTTCAAACCCTGCTGCCGCAACCCCCCGATGGCCTGCTCGCCCTTATCGGCCTGTTCCGCGACGATCCGCGCAACAGCAAGATCGACCTCGGCGTCGGGACCTACCGCAACGCGGCCGGGGTCACGCCCATCGTGGAGGCGGTCAAGGCGGCGGAACGCGTCCTGCTGGATGAGCAGCAGACGAAGGCCTATCTCGGGCCGGAAGGCGACCAGCGCTTCGTCGAACTGCTGACGCCGGTCGCGTTCGGCGCCGTGGACGCCCATGCCGGGCGCCTGGTGGGCGTGCAGACGCCCGGCGGCGGCGGCGCGCTGCGGCTGGGCGGGGAGCTGATCACCGCCGCCCGGCCCGGCGCCAAGGTGTGGCTCGGCACGCCGACCTGGCCCAATCACCGCCCGGTGCTGGAAGCGGCCGGGCTGACGGTCGCCGAGTACCATTATTTCGATCCCGCCACGCAAGCCCTGTGCTTCGACGACATGATGGCGGCGTTGTCCGCCGCCGACCCCGGCGATGCCGTCTTGCTGCACGGCTGCTGCCACAACCCCACCGGCGCCGAGCTTGACCCGGCGCAATGGGACGCCGTGGCCCAGCTCGTGGCCGGGCGCGGCCTCATGCCGTTCATCGACCTCGCCTACCAGGGCCTGGGCGCCGGCCTTGAGGCCGACGCCTACGGCGTGCGCCGCGTGCTCGCCGCCGCCGATGAAGCGTTGGTCGCCTACTCCTGCGACAAGAACTTCGGCCTTTACCGCGAGCGGACGGGCGCGCTGTTCGTGCTGGCCCGCGATGCCGGCGCCGCGTCCGTCGTGTTCGGCAACCTGTTGTCCCTCGCCCGGGTGAACTGGTCGATGCCGCCGGACCATGGGGCGGCGACGGTGCGGATCGTGCTGGATAGCCCCGAGCTGTCGCGGCTTTGGCGCACGGAGCTTGAGGGCATGGCTCAGCGCGTCAACGCCGTGCGGGACGCCCTGGCCGCCGCGGACCCGCGGCTCGCCTTCCTGTCGCGCCAGCGCGGCATGTTCTCGCTGCTGCCGGTCTCGCCGGAAACCGTGGCGGCGCTGCGCCGCGACCACGGCATCTACATGGCCGGCAGCGGACGCATCAACCTCGCGGGGCTGCAGGTCACTGACGCCGGCCGGTTCGTCGATGCCTTGAGGGCGGTGGACGGCTTGCCTAGAGAACACTGAGCGCCGGGTCCCGTTGCCCGCCCGGGTCCCCATCTGAACAACCTGACCATGAGGAGTGCCGGCCTTGAACGAGATCCTGCCCAACAGCCTGCGCAGCGGCCCTGATAGCCGCGGCCGGTTCGGCACCTTCGGCGGACGCTTCGTCGCCGAAACGCTGATGCCGAACGTGCTGGAGGTCCAGCAGGCTTACGACGACGCCCAGAACGACCCGGCCTTCGAGGCCGAGTGGCGCAGCCTGCTGAAGGACTACGTCGGCCGTCCCAGCCCGCTCTGGTATGCCGGGCGGCTGACGGAGCACTTCGGCGGCGCCAAGATCTACTTCAAGCGCGAGGAGCTGAACCACACCGGCGCGCACAAGATCAACGCCGTGCTCGGCCAGATCCTCTTGGCCCGGCGCATGGGCAAGACGCGCATCATCGCGGAAACCGGCGCCGGGCAGCACGGGGTCGCGACGGCCACGGCCTGCGCGCTGTTCAACCTGCCCTGCCTCGTGTTCATGGGCGCCACCGACGTGGAGCGGCAGCAGCCCAACGTGTTCCGCATGAAGCTGCTGGGCGCCGAGGTGAACGCCGTGACGTCCGGCGCGGCCACGCTGAAGGACGCGATGAACGAGGCCCTGCGCTACTGGGTCGCCAACGTCGAGGACACCTATTATTGCATCGGCACCGTGGCCGGGCCGCACCCGTATCCCACCATGGTGCGCGACTTCCAGTCGGTGATCGGCGACGAGACGCGGGAGCAGATGATGGCCGTGGAAGGCAAGCTGCCGGACGCCGTGGTGTGCGCAGTGGGCGGCGGATCCTCGGCCATGGGCATCTTCCACCCCTTCCTGGACGACCCCGGCGTGAAGCTGTACGGCGTGGAGGCCGCCGGGCGCGGCCTGGACAGCGGCGCGCATGCGGCGGCGATCAACGGCGGCAGCCCCGGCGTCCTGCACGGCAACAAGACCTACCTGCTGCAGAACCGCGACGGCCAGATCACCGAAGCGCACTCGATCTCCGCCGGCCTCGATTATCCCGGCATCGGGCCGGAGCATTCCTGGCTGCACGACATCGGCCGGGTCGATTACGTGGCGGCGACGGACAGCGAGGCGCTGGAAGCGTTCCAGCTTTGCTCCAAGCTTGAGGGCATCATCCCCGCGCTGGAAACCGCGCACGGCCTGGCGTACATCGCCAAGCTGGCGCCCACGATGAAGCCGGATGAGACGATCGTGCTGAACCTGTCGGGCCGCGGCGACAAGGACATCTTCACCGTGGCGCAGCACCTGGGCCAAGCCCTGTGAGTGGGACCAATGTGAGTGGGGGCGGCACCGGGCGGATCGCCGCCCGCTTCGCCAAGCTGCGGGCGGAAGGGCGCGGGGCGCTGATCCCGTTTCTGGAAGCCTACGACCCCGACGGCGCGACCTCCATGGAGATCCTGCGCGGGATGCCGGCGGCCGGCGCCGACCTGATCGAGATCGGCGTGCCCTTCACCGACCCGGCCGCGGACGGGCCGACCATCCAGCGGGCGGGCCAGCGGGCGCTCAAGGCGGGCGGCACGCTGCCGGGCGCGCTCGACATGGTGAAGGAGTTCCGGCGCGAGGACGGAGAAACGCCCGTGGTGCTGATGGGCTATCTCAACCCGATCCTCGCCTACGGACCCGAGCGATTCTGCCGCGACGCCGGCGTGGTCGGCGTGGACGGCCTGATCGTGGTCGATATGCCGGCGGAGGAAGCGGACGAGCTGATGGCCCACATCGACGGCGCCGGCCTGGACCTGATCCGCCTGGTGGCGCCCACCACGGATGACAAGCGCCTGCCGCTGGTGCTCAAGGGGGCAGGGGGGTTCGTGTATCACGTGGCGATCACCGGCATCACCGGCACGCGCTCGGCGGCGGCGGAGGACTTGGCCGTCGCGATCCCCCGGGTGCGCGCCCATACCGACCTGCCCGTCGCCATCGGATTCGGCGTCCGCACCCCGGCCCAGGCGGCGCAGGCCGTGCGGGTCGCCGACGCCGCGGTGGTGGCGAGCGTGCTGATCGAAACGCTGGCAGCATCGCTTGACGAGCACGGACAGGCGCAGCCGGACACGGCGCAGCAGGTGCTGGACCAGGTGCGCGGCCTGGCAGAAGCGATCCGGGACGCCCGGGTCGGCGCCGTCGCGGCGTGAGGCGGCCCGGCCCGCTCAATTGTGGCGGGCCGGCTCAGCTCCGGCCGACGAGCACCACGCCCGCGATCACCAGCGCGATGCCGATCAGCCGGGTCGGCCCGAGCGCCTCGTTGAACACGAGGTAGCCGAGCGCGGCGGTCATGACGAAGCCCAAGCCCACGAACGGGTAGGCCTGCGACAACTCGATCTGCGCCAGCGCGCGCAGCCAGATCAAGGTGCCGATGCCATACAGGGCGAGCCCGCCCAGGATGCCCGGGCGGAACAGGGTGCCGATCACCGTGCCGATCAGCGACGGGTTGCCCACCGCGCCTGGCACCGGGGCGACGCCGAACTTGAATAGCACCTGCGCGCAGGCGGACAGCGTGACGCTGACGAGGATAAGCGCAAGCGTGCCGGGGGTCATGGCGCCGCCGCCGGACGCCGGTTGTAGAACGTCCAGCAGGCGTTGAGCTTATGCGCCTCGAACTCGGCATCGAGCACGGGCTGGAAGACCATCCGGATCGTCGGCTCGCCGCCGGCCGACAGAACGCATGTTGAAAGGAACGCGCCATCCGCCTCGGCCAGGTAGCGGGACGCCGTGGCCGGATCGAACGCTGGGATCGTGCGGCCGACCTGGAGGGCAAGCATGACGCCCCGGACCGGCTGAAGGCCGAGCAGCCGGGAGAACGGGTCGGTGAACGCGAGCACGGCATAGTGCTGCGCCGTCTTCTCCAGGTCTTGGGCGCGGAACGCCTGCGCCGCGTCCACCACGTCCTCCGCCCAGGCGACGGTGGCGGCGGGCGCGTTGCTGGACGGGTCGTTGTCAACGTTCCACCGCCTGCGCTGCACGTCGGAGATCATGGGGAGCCATTCGTGCGACAGCCGCCGGATCAGCTCCGCCCCGGCCAGCGTGGAGGCGGGCACGCGGACGCCGGGCGCCATGGCGC
>CAXTUO010000061.1:0-10437 GCA_964247175.1 uncultured Acetobacteraceae bacterium
CCCCAAGGCTGCTGCCACTGGCCCAGGGGCACGCAAGGCGGGTTGGCGAAGGCTTCCCGCTGCATGTCCTCGCAGACCGCCTTCTGCGCGGCCAGGTCCGGCGCCTCGAACCAACGGTCGTGCAGGACGGCCATCTTCGGGTTGGAATACCAGCCCAGCCATCCCTTCCGCCCGATCGCCTGCAACGGAAAGGAGCTGCCGGGGTTGGTCACGGCCAAGCCGGCCCAAGTCGTGCAGAACGCGTTCCAGCCCCCTTGCTCCGGGCTGTCCTGCTTCACCCGGCGGGATACCAGCGTGCCCCAGTCCATGACCTGGAAATCGACGTTCAGCCCCAGCTTGGCCCACAGCGCCCGGGTGACCTGGGCAATCGCCATCAACGACGCCTGGTCGGACGCCGCCATCAGCGTGACCTTCTCGCCCTTGTAGCCGGCCTGCCGGATCGCGGCACGGGCGGCGTCGATGTTCCGCGGCGCGGTCAGCGCGTCCAAGCCCGCCCGGTTCGCCAACGGCGCCCCCTCGACGAAGAAGGCGGCCGGCACGATGCCCAAATCCGTCTGGTCGCCGACAACGGCATCAACGCACTCCCTTTGGTCGGTGGCGGAGATGATCGCCTGCAGGATGGCCGGGTTGTCGAATGGCGGGTGCAGGTGGTTGACCACCGCCATCGCGAGCACGCCGAGCTTGTCGTAGCTGGCCGCCTGGACGCCCCGCATCGCCTTGAGCGATCCCACCAGGTCGATCAGCGGCTGTTCCACCCAGTCCACCTCGCCGGTCTGCAGCGCGGCCGCCGCCGTGGCCGGATCGGGCTGCACGATCCACTCGACCCGGTCGAAATGGACCACCTTGCCGCCGGAGAACCATTGCGGCGGCTCCGGCCGCGGCACGTAGCCGTCAAACCTGGCGTAGGCGGCGTGGGCGCCCGAAACCCACTCGTCCGGCAGGAAGCGGAACGGGCCGCTGCCGACGAACTCCGTGACCTGCTGGCTCGCGGGCGTCTTGGCCATCCGCTCCGGCATGACCATGCAGCCTTCCGCGCCCAAGGCGTACAGCATCTGGCCGAAAGGCGTGCGCAGCCGGATGCGGAAACGCCGATCGTCCAAGGGCGCCATTTCGGCCGTTTGCAGCAGCAGTTGCGCGCCGAACGGGTTGCGCTGCGCCCAACGGTTGATGGAGGTGGTGCAATCGACCGCACGCACCGGCTCCCCATCATGGAAGCGCAGCCCGTCCCGCAACGTGAACTCCCAGCTCAGGCGGTCGTCCGAGAGGGTATGGCCGGCGCACATCTGCGGCTGCGGCGCCAGCGCGTCGTCGATGCCGTAGAGCGTGTCCCAAACCATGTAGCCGTGGTTGGCGGCGACGGTGGCCGTGGTCCAGATCGGATCGGGGTTGGCCAGGTTGGCCTGCGGCACGAAGCGGAGCGTGCGGGCGGGCTGCGCGACGGAGGGACGCGCCAGGGAGGATGCCAGGCTGCCGGCGGCGGCACCGGCCAGGAACGTCCGACGATGCATGGTTCGGCCTTTCTCGATGGGAAAGGCCAGCATGGCACGGACAACCGCCGCCGTTCAGGGTGGAATCGGCATCGCCGGTCAAACCTCGCTCAAACCCACCCGGCCCGCCACGGTCACCGCCCGGATGCTCAGCGTTTTCCGACCTTCTTCAGCGCGAGTTCCGTGATGCACCGGTTGTCGGACGCGGTCCCCGTCAGCGAGCCGCCGCCGACGGTTCCGCGAAGCACGGTGAAGTTGTGGAACCCGTGCGGACTCTTCCACAACCCGGTGGCCCGAAGGGTGCCGTCCGCCCCCACGGTGCCCGTCATCTTCGTGCCGGGATTGAACAGCTGCATCCTGAACTGCCCACCGGCGATGTCGGCTGCGGTCCGGCCCGTCGCCACCGTGATCCCGCAAGCCTCCAGGAGGTTGGACTCGCGGGTTCCGACGTATCGCCCATCGTAGAGCCGGGACGGCTCAGGGTTGGCAGCGCCGGCGCAGCCGCACAGCGCGGGCGCGAGCATGGCCCAAAGCCCCAGCGGAAGGATGCCGAGCGGGGCGCCCTGCACGGCCTTGCCGCCGCGGGCGGTCCGTCCGCTCACCGCACCGCTCATCGCAGTGCCAGCCGCTGCTCGAACGCCTGGACGAACCGCGTCGCCGGGAACAGCAGGGCGAAGTAGATCAGCGCGACCACGGTATAGACCTCCAACGGGCGATACGTGTCCGCGGTGATCAGCGTGCCTTGGTACAACAGGTCGGGCACCGCGATGGTGGACACGAGCGACGTGTTCTTGAGCTGGATGATGGACTGGTTCATGAACGGCGGCACCATGCGCCGCACGGCCTGGGGCAGCACCACCAGGCGCATGACGTGCCGGGGCCGCAGCCCCAAGGCCCGCGCGGCGTCCCACTGCCCCTGCTCGATCGACACGATGCCGCCGCGGAAGATCTCGGCATAGAACGCGCCCGTGTACAAGGACAGCACCGCGGTCGCGGCGACCACCGCCGGGATCTGCACGTTCAGGATCACCGGCAGCGCGTAGTAGAACCAGATGATCTGCACCAGCAGCGGCGTGCACCGGAACGCCTCGATCAATCCCACCAGCGGCGCGTTGAGGAGGCGCGACCGCGACAGCCGCGCCAGCCCGAGGACCAACCCGATCACAAGGCCGAGCAGGATGGTGCCGGCCGTGTAGGCCAGGGTGACGAGCACGCCGGACACGAACAACGGCGCGTAGCGCCACAGGAACCCGAAGCCCCACTGATAGCCCACCCGGCGTTCGCTTCGCTTAGAAGCTCAGCTCGGACGGCAGGTCGTCCCGCTTCACGCCAAGCTGCTCCAGCCCGGCCAGCAGCCATTCCCGGATCTGGCCGATGCCGCGGTTGTAGTCGAGCCAGGCGTCCAGCACCTCCCGGAACCGCGTATCGGCCTCGTGCTGGAGGCCCAGGCTGCTCGGCAGCGCCACCGTGGGGCTGGCCAGCAGGTGGTACGGCCCCAGCCCCGGGTTCTTGCCGACCGCGGCTAACCCCAGCAGCCCGGCCAGGATGTCCACGTCCACCCGGCCGGATTGCAGCGCCAGGATGCAGTCGTCGCGCGTCTTGAACCCGGTGAGCTGCGCACGGGGCGCGAACCGGTGCGCGCAGGTGTCGTGCAGCGAGCCGATGTCGAACGCCACCCGGACCTCGGGCTTGTTGATGTCGTCCCAGGTCTTCGGCTCGAAGCCCTTCTTCGCCAGGCAGCCGAACGGGTTGATGATGGCCGGGCGGGTGAAGCCGATGGCGAGCGCGCGCTGCGGCGTCGGGTTCAAGGCGAAGGCGAGGTCGATCTTGTTGGACTGCAGGTCGAGCACCGAGTTGCCGTAGGTGGACTCGACGTATTCCAGCTTGGCGTCGAACACGGCGGCGATGCTGCGCGCCATCTCGACCGACGCGCCGCTCCAGGCGCCGGTTGCCAGGTCCTTGCGGAAGTACGGCAGCTCGCCGGGCAGGGCGGCGATCCGCAGCACCTTGGTGCGCCCGATGCGTTCGAACGTGCTTTCCCGGCTGCCCTGCGCTTGTGCCTGGGCCTGGGCCGCCGATGCCAGGCCGGCCACCGGGAGGACCGCGGTGATCGCGGCGAGGGACCGGCGGGTGGTTCGGCTGGTCATGGCGTTCTCCTTTGGGTGTTGGCGCTCACCGGAAGCGCGCCGGGTCGAACGGCGCCACCGGGATTTCGGGCGGGCGCCCGGCGACGATCTGCGCCGCCACGCGCGCGGTCCGGGCGGCGGCGACCAGCCCGATGTGGCCGTGGCCGAACGCATGCACCACGTCCGGCGTCGCCCGCGACGGTCCCAGGCACGGCAGCCCGTCCGGCAGGCTGGGCCGGTGCCCCATCCAGACCTTGACCCGGTCGGCCGGCAGCGTGCGCGGCAGGCCGGGGAAGCAGCGCAGGAGGTGGTCGCGCAGCACCTCCGCCCGGCGCCAGTCCGGCACCGCTTCGAGGCCGGCGATCTCCACCTGCCCGGCGCAGCGCAGCCCGCCCTCCGTCATCGTGATCGCCATCTTGCCATCGGACGGCATTATCGGCAGCCGCGGCCCGGCTTCCGGGTGGCTCAGCACCGCGTGGTAGCCGCGCTCGCTTTCCAGCGGCACGCGGTTCCCGGCGGCGGCGGCCAGGGCTTTCGACCGGGCGCCCGCGCTGACGACCGCCGCGTCGCAGGCGACCTCGCCGCCATCGGTTTGCACGCCGCGCAGCCGGCCGCCCTCGATCCTGAACCCGGTGGCCCGCCGCCGCTCCACGGCTGCACCCTCCCGCCGGGCCAGGGCCACCAGGGCGGCGACGTAGGCGCCGGGGTCCCGGCAATGCCCGGCCTCCTCGACCAGCACGCCGAAGCGGTAGCGCCGGTCCAGCGCCGGCTCCCGCTGGCGCATCTCGTCCTCGTCCAGCTCGAGCCAGCGTATGCCGACGGAGGCGCGGACGCGGAAGGCCATCGCCTCGGCTTCGAAGGCGGCGCGGTCCGGGTAGATGTACATCAGGCCCCGCTGCTCGATCAGAGAACCGACCCCGGCCTCCTCCGCCAGTTTGCGGTGCAGCGCCGGGGCGTCGAGCAGCAACGGCCGCAGGGCCTGGGCGGCACGGGAAACGCGCGCCTCCGTCCACCCGGCGAGGAGGTAGCGCAGCAGCCAGGGCGCAGCGCGCGGCAAGTGCCGCCACCGGATCGACAGCGGCCCGAGCGGGTCGGCCAGGTAGCCGGGCAGCTTCCGCCACGTTCCCGGCCCGGCCGGCGGGATGACGGACATGGTCGAAAGCCAGCACCCGTTGCCGTAGCTGGCCGCCTGCTCCCCGCCGGGCGCGCCGGGTTCGATGATCGTGACCCGGTGCCCGTCGCGCATCAGCTCAAGGGCGGTCGCCGCCCCCACCGCGCCTGCGCCGATGACGGCGACATGCCGGGTCAAGCGGGCGCCCGCCCAAGCATCATTCTGCGGAGCGTATCCACGCGCAGCAGGAGAAATGATGCGTCTGCAATCAGACAACCTGGTTCCGCAAGGCCGCGTCGCCGCGCCAGAGACGGTGGAGGTTGTCCATCAGCACCTCCACGACGTTCTCCTCGTAGCGGCGCGTTTCGCCGCCGAGGTGGGACGTGATGACCACGCCCGGCACCGTCCAGAGCGGAGACGAGGCGGGCAGCGGCTCCTCCGCCACCACGTCCAAGGCGGCGCCCGCGATTTGGCCGGACTGCAGCGCCGCGATCAGATCGCCTTCCACGACGCAGCCGCCCCGCGCCACGTTGACCAGGAAGGCGGACCGCTTCATCCGCCCGAACGCCGCGGCGTCCATCAGCCCTTCCGTTTCCGCGGTGAGCGGACAGGTGAGCGCGACGTAGTCCGCCCTTGGCAACAGGTCCGGCAGGTCCGGCAACCCGTGCACGGCGTCGGCGCCGTCGGCACCCTTCGCCGGGTCTTGCCGGACGCCGATCACGGTCATCTCGAAAGCTTGCGCCAGCCGCGCCAAGCGTCCGCCGATGCCCCCGAGGCCGACGACCAGCAGGGTCTTGCCGGTCAGCTCGTCTTCCCGGTCGGCGAGGTTGCCCCGCATGGGGCGCCAATGCCGTTGCTTCTGGTTGTCCCACGCTTCCGGCAGGCGCCGGGCCAGCGCCAGGATCAGCGCCATCGCGTGCTGCGCCACGGCCCGGGCGTTCACGCCTTGCGCGCTGGCCAGCCGGACGCCCTTGGCGCGCAATGCCGCTTGGTCGAACTGGTTCACGCCGGCGCTGACCGACTGGATGAACGCCAGCTTCGGCGCTTGCGCGAGCAGGTCGTTGCTCCACAGGCCCGACACCACCACGACATCCGCCCCGGCAACGCGCTGCCTGAACCCGGCGCCGTCGCGGACCTCGATCACGTTGAGACCGGGGTGCGCGGCGTCCAAGCGCGCCTTGAGCTGGTAGGCCGGATGGGCGACGCAGATCGTGAGGTGTTCCCGAGCCGGCAGCATCAATCCCATCCCTGCTGAGCTGAACCTATCAAGCGAGGGCAAGGCCGGGTGCTGCCAGCACCGCCCTCGCTCTAGGGGCCACTGACATAAAGGGCATTTCGCCAGGCAGAAAGAGCCGTTTTGCAGGCCTCCGCCGTGGCGGGAGCCGAGGGGGGATGAGCCCATACGCGCGAACTTAAGGCTCGACGTGCGGGATCGAGGCATGGTTCGTAAGCGGGATGCACACTGCATCCGTCGTTGACCCCCATTGGCCGACGCTGCTGCAGCGTTTGTCTGGTATGGTGGATTTGGACGCCTCGGCACGGGCGAGCGGCGCCCTTCGACGCAGGCGCGCGGTCGCGGACGGCGCCACCCTGCTGCGCTTGGCGCTGGCGATGGTCCAGGCGGCCTCAGCCTGCGCTCGGCCGCGGCCTGGGCAGGGGTGAGCGGCGTCGCAGCACTCTCGGACGTGGCGCTGCGCAAGCGCCTGCGCGGGGCCGCCGATTGGCTCGGGCTGGTTGCTGGCGCGTTGCTGCGTCGGGCAGCTGCTGGTCCATTTGCGGCGCTGCTGGCGGGCCGGCGTCTGCGCATTGTGGATGCCAGCAGCATCAGCGCGCCGGGCGCGGTCGGGACGGATTGGCGCGTGCATGCGGAGTACGACCCGAGCGCTGGCCGCTTCACCGGCTTTGAACTCACCGGCATACGCGGGGCGGAGGGCTTCGCGCGCTTCCGGTTCGCGGCGGGCGAGGTCGCCCTAGGCGACCGCGGCTATGCTCACCCCCGCGGCTTGCAGCACGTCCTCGCCTCGGGCGCAGACTTCATCGTGCGCGTGGGCTGCTACAGCCTGCGGCTGACGACGCCGCAAGGCGATCCTCTGGCGTGGGAACCACTGCTTGCGTCCCTCGCACCCGGCGAGGTCACGGAGCGGCAGGTGGTCGCGACGCAGCAAAGCAAAGGCGTGGGGCGGCGCAGGAAGCCGTTGTTTCCGGCGCGGCTCATCGTCGTGCGCCAGCATCAAGCGGCCAGCACGCGGGAGCTGCGGGCGGTGCGAGAGAAACATAGGAAGCAACGCTGGCACGGAACGATGCAGCCGCTTACGCTGGCTTCGGCCGGCTACCTCATGGTGCTCACGTCATTGCCCGCCGAAACCGCAAGCGCCGCCGAGGTGCTGGCCGCGTATCGGCTCAGATGGCAGGTCGAGCTCGCGTTCAAGCGCTTGAAGTCCGGGCTCGGCATCGACCGTCTGCAGGCCCATGACGAAAGGCTGGCGCGATCGTGGCTGCTTGCACACCTGATCCTGGCCTTGCTGATCGAGCCTGCCGCAGGCGAGGTGCTCGACGCTTCCCCAGTGCGCGAGGCTGGCCCTACGCGGCCCGTCTCGCTGTGGCGTTTGCATGCGCTGCTGCGCGAGGTGCTGGTCGGCACCGTCCTGTGCATCGGCGCGACCACCGACCGGCCTTGTCCAGGCCACCGCGGTGCTGGTCCGACACATCTGCGACCCGCCAAGGCGCAGGCCATCCCAGTTCGCAGCCGCCCGGATCGCGACACCGACCAACGGTGGGCCGCAGTCAAGAAGGTAGCTTCTGCCCTGTGCGTCCGAACCTGGTGAACGGTTGTTGCAGAAACTTTGCCTGGCTGAGGTCGGCTCCGCGCCCCATGTCGGCCTCACGGTGGGCGTGGCTTGCACCCCGGACGCTCACACGCCTGCCACCATTGGACGGTGGAAATGCGTGGAAGGCAAACCTGACCACACGACAGCAAGGAAGTTACGCTTCACGACCGGCTTCGGAAATCGAACTCAGCTTGAACACCAACGGAACCGGTTCTTGGATGGCCCAGTCGAAGCGATCCTCAGCTTCACCGAAGTAGGCGATTTCGCCAGATGCGCTGACCGTGAAGACGGGATCGCCGTCATCAGAACAGTTGTTCGAACTGAAAACCAGCCAGGTCATGCCATCTTGGATCACGAGCGACAGCGATTGATCCGTCCAGTCGATGCCGAATGCCTTTTGGAACAGATCGCGCCATCTCAACCCCTCCAATCCGAGGAGGACGCCATGGGCAGCTTTAGCCTCTGGTGGTGCCGAAACGATATCTGCATCAAGGTTGTGTTGGCCGCAATAGGACCCTACTTCGCTGAAGAATTTCCCACACCTGACAGCGATCCATTCATAATTCCAAGCATCGTCGAACCGATTTGGTGATGCTGCCAGAGCAATTGGGTTCTGGCCCAGTTGAAACAGCTCACACGCTGCGCTGTGTAGGATGGCACCGAGTTGTTCAGCAGCTAGCTGGTCCTTAGTTTGCGGCGGCACGCTGTTTTGCTGCACACCTTTTGGCAAAGCTCCATCGATGTTCATGCTCCAGCCTTGCCCTGGTATGATGTTGACAAACAGTGGACAACCGCGTTCATGGGCGGCACCGCACGATAAATACCATGTATCATGCGCTCCGCGCAGAGTGCTGAGTCGAAAAACATGCCATTGATCTGGATCGGCGGCCCCAAAAGCTGTCGCACGAGGGCTGGCCCAAACGAATTACAGACAATGCACAGCGCCTCTACGCCAAAGGTCGGGGCAAAGGTCATAGGCAAAGCAAGCAAGCCCCAGGCTTGCCGGATCTGCCTCTCAAATTGGTATCCAAACCGTGCTGCCTCACCAGCGATGATCCGTTCAGGATCGATCGGCAGGGCGCCGGGATAGATGCGCGGAAGTTGCGAACTGCGGCAGTGCTCGAGCCAGCCGGAGAGCGTGCGTGCCTCCCCCATGTCTTCGACGACATGTTGGATCACAGCCTGTTCGACCTTGCCGCAATCGGGAAAAGCCATTCGTGCCAGGGTCCCGCCAAAATCGACGCTATGCAAGATCATGCGGTGGCGAATGTCAGAACAGGCCACTTTCGTGCTGTCAATGAATTCATGAATGGCGAGATACTCATTCCACTGACCACCAAGAGCGATGGCACTGCTTACGGCATGTTGGTAGGGCCTCATGCCTCCAACCTACAGCGCTGATCAAGGGCGGCATAGGATCTGGTTGCAAAGCCTGCCTCCGAATGAGCCTTGATGGTGCTTGCAACAGCGACACGTTGCGTTGGAAGCTCGTCAGCGGCACCAACGCCACGCGGTCCAGGCCATCCCGCCAGGTCGGCCAAGCGTTGCACGTAGCGGACAGGCATAGGGCAACCCAGGACACTTGGAGCGTGGCCGAGTGCAGCCTGCAGGGCCATCAACACCAAGCATCCGGTGCAATGCCGTCCGCATGACGCCATTCCCAACCCGAAACCGCTTGTCCATCTTCGGCCAACGTTGGACTTTCTGCTGCTAGTCGCGAAGGTCAGCCGTGGGTCAAACCCGGCGGTGGCCCCTTAAGTTCGCGCGTATGGGGGGATGAGCCTGCCGCCCTCAGCCGTTCGCCGCGGCCGGCGACGCCGGCCCGCAGAGTGCCCCGCCGCGACAAGGGACGATCCTGGTTTTGGCCTCAGCCCGGATGCAAAGGGATCGTGAAAAATTCGATACTTATACAATATATTCTTAAGTCGCTCTGGACATCTGCAACAGGAATGTGAATTCTGAGGCAGACAAAAGGTCATACAGGCACATGCAAGAATTCAAATTAACTTAAGTTTATCAAATTTAACAGTATAGAATGTCGTGGAGTCCATTTTGACTGTGCATGTTATCTCATATGCGTGCTGCAAAGCTTCCAAATGCCGTTCGGGTTCGGGTCAGCCGCCTTTGGCGCCCGCCATCCATGCCATGACGACGAAAGGTCACGCCCGATGAGTTCGATGTTGGCAGTTGCCGCACAAAGCAAGCTTCCTGCAAGCGAGCGGAAGCAGGGCCGGACCGGCGCGCTTCAAGGTCTGCACGCGCGCCTGGCCCTCGACCGTCAAACAAAAAAAGACGCATTCAAGTTGCGGCACCTGTGCTACCACAGCAACGGTTACATCGATGCTCGTCCGAACGGAGAGTTTTCTGATCCCTATGACTCCGTCCCGTCCAACACGACGCTCGTCATCTACAAGGATGCGCGGCCTGTCGCGTCGGTGCGGGTCTGCGCCATGGACCCGTCGTCTTCCCATCCCGAAGCCAGGGACTTGCCGGTCACGCACGTGTTTCCCGAAGAGTTTGACGGCCTCCTGAAACCGGCGGAGCGGGCCGTCGAGATCAATCGCCTCGTTTGCCACCCCGACCTCGATCACAATCAGGGCCTGGTGTTCATCCTTTTCCGCATGGTGGGGTTCATGATCCAGCATCATGATCCCGACCTGGTGACGTCATGCGTCCGCAGCAATCATGTCGGCTTCTACAAAAGGCTTCGGTTCGAGGCCATCGGCAGTCCGAAGCTGTACACCGGACTTAAATTCATGACCAACTTTCTTGTCTGCCGGCGGGAAAGCTACGACAAGGTTTCAAGGGCGATCCCGGCGCTCTCGATCAGTCCGGCGGCGCGTGCCGGCTACGGCGGCCTGTTCCGCGGCGAAAGCGTCCCGGTT
>CAXTUO010000062.1:0-5441 GCA_964247175.1 uncultured Acetobacteraceae bacterium
CTGCACGCGCACCGGGGCGCCGGGCTGGTCGTGGCCGGCTCCTGCTCGCCGCCCGCGCTGCAGGAGGCCGCGCACCGGCTCAACGCCGCCCTCGGCAACGCCGGGCGCACCGTGTTCTACACGGACCCGGTGCCGGCGCCGGCTGAGCCGTTGGCCGGGCTGGTGGAGGCCATGCGCGCCGGCTCCGTGTCCACCCTCATCCTTCTGGACGTGAACCCGGCCTATGACGCGCCAGGCGGCCTGAGCTTCACGGATGCGTTGTCCAAGGTACCGTTGCGCATTCATGCCGGCGCGTATGCCGACGAAACGTCCTTGCATTGCGATTGGCATTTGCCGCTTGCCCACGTGCTCGAATCCTGGGGCGATTTCCGCGCGGTGGACGGCACGGTGGGCCTGGCGCAGCCCACCATTGCGCCGTTGTACGAGGGGCGCACGCCGTCCGAGATCCTTTCGCTGCTCGCGGACGCCGAGCCGCGGACGGCCCGCGACCTGCTGCGCGAGCAATGGCGCGGCGATGCCGACCCGGCCGCCTTTGCCCCGGCCTGGGACGCCATGCTGCGGGACGGCTTCGTGCCCGCCACCGTCCTGCCGCCGCAGGAGGTCCGCCTGGCCGAAGCCGCGCCCACCGATGCCGGTACGGCCCCGGCCGGCACGTTGGAGGTGCTGATCCGTCCCGACCCCACCGTGTGGGACGGCCGGGTCGGGAACAACGCCTGGCTGCAGGAGCTGCCCAAGCCGCTGACCAAGCTGGTTTGGGAGAACGTCCTTTCGGTTTCGCCGGCCTTGGCCGCGCGCCAGTCGCTCAAGACCGGCGACGTGGCCGTGCTGTCCGTGGGCGAGCGGCAGGTCGAGGGGCCGGTCTGGGTCCTGCCGGGCCAGGCGGACGGAACGGTGGGCGTGACGCTCGGCTATGGCCAGGCGGCGCCGGGGCTGCTGTCCTGCGGCCTCGGCTACAACGCCGCCGCCCTGCGGGACGGCGCCGGCGACCCCTGGCGGATCGGGGGCGCCAGCCTGCGCGGCACCGGACGCACGGCGTCCCTCGCCACCACCCAGGACCACGACACCATGGAAGGGCACGATTTCGTCCGGGTGCAGAACGAGGGCGCCGCCCCGGTGGGCGAAGCAGCAAGCTGGACGCAGTCCACGCTGTACGGCGCGGCGCGCCCGGAGAACGGGACGGACAAGGGCGCAGCCTGGGGCATGGTGATCGACCTCGACGCCTGCATCGGCTGCAACGCCTGCGTCGTCGCCTGCCAAAGCGAGAACAACATCGCCGTGGTCGGCAAGGAGCAGGTGGCGCTCGGCCGCGAGATGCACTGGCTGCGGGTGGACCGCTACTACGAGGGTCCGCCGGACGCGCCGCAAACGCGGTTCCAGCCCGTGCCCTGCATGCATTGCGAGGACGCGCCCTGCGAGGTCGGCTGCCCCGTGGAGGCCACCTTGCACGACAGCGAGGGGCTGAACCTGATGGTTTACAACCGCTGCGTCGGCACCCGCGCCTGTTCCGGCTATTGCCCCTACAAGGTCCGGCACTTCAACTACCTCGATTACTCGGCCGGCGCGGCGCCGTCGGTCCAGCTCGGCCGCAACCCGCAGGTCACGGTGCGGGCACGTGGGGTGATGGAGAAATGCACCTACTGCGTGCAGCGCATCGCCAACGCGCGCATCGACGCCGACAAGGCCAGCCGCCCGATTGCCGACGGCGCCGTGCAGACCGCCTGCCAAGGCGCCTGTCCCACCCAGGCCATCGTCTTCGGCGACCTGAACACCACCGGCAGCGCCGTCGCCAGTGCGCGGAGGGATGGGCGCAACTACGCCCTGCTCGGCGAGCTGAACGTCCGGCCGCGCACCAGCTACCTGGCCGCCCGTGCCGCCCGTGCCACCAAGGCGGGGGATGAGGGCTGAGATGAGCGGCCTCATCCACTCGCACCGGTCGGCGGACCCGCTGGTCGCGGCGGACCAGACCTGGTCCAGCGCGGGCCGCCTGGTCACGGACGTCGCCCTGGGGCACGAGGCGCGGTGGCGCTGGTGGATTGCCTTCGGCGCGGCGCTTGCGCTCATGGGGGTGCTGGCGGGCAGCGTCGGCTGGCTGCTGTGGGAAGGCGTCGGCGTCTGGGGCAACAACATCCCCGTCACCTGGGCGCTGGACATCGTGGGCTACGACTGGTGGATCGGCGTCGCCACCGGCAGCCTGGCGGTTTCGGCGCTGCTGCTGCTGATGGGCGCTGAATGGCGCGGCGCGGTGAACCGGCTGGCGGAAACCACGGCGCTGCTGTCCGTGGCGGCGGCCGGGCTGTATCCAATCATCCACCTGGGACGGCCCTGGTTCTTCTACTGGAACCTGCCCTATCCCAACACCTTCCTGCTTTGGCCGCAGTTCCGCAGCCCGCTCTACTGGGATGCGGTCGATATCATCAGCTTCCTGGGGATCACCTTCCTGTTCTGGTACACCGGGCTGATCCCGGACCTGGCCTCCATGCGCGACCGGGCAATCCAGGCGATGGTGGAAGGTCAGGACCGGCCCGGCAGCTGGACCCGCCGGCTCAAGGCGCAGCTTTACGGCATCTGCGCGCTGGGCTGGCGCGGCTCGGTCCCGCATTGGCAGCGATGGGAGCACTGCTACCGCGCCATGGCCGTGTTCGGCCTCATCCTCGTCATGTCCCTGCAGACCGGCGCGGCGGTGATGTTCGCCGGCACCGCCGAGCCGGGTTGGCACGATGTCATGCTGCCCATCTCCTACCTGCTCGGCGCCCTGTTCGCGGGTGTGGGCGTCGTAGCGGCGCTGCTCGCCGTGGTGCGGGGCGTGTTCCCGCTCCGCCCGGTGGTCACCACCCGGCACTTCGACCTGCTGGCCTGGCTGCTGCTCGCGCTCGCGGTGCTGAACCTTTACTGCTACGCCGCCTCGTTCCTCGTGACGGCGCTGGCGGGAGATTCGTTCGACAGGGCCTTGCTCGGCCGCCGCTTCGCCGGGCCGCACAGTTGGGCGACTTGGGGGGTCATCGTGTGCTCGCTCGTGCCGCCCCACCTGTTCTGGTTCGCCCGCGCCCGCCGCTCCGGCCTTCTCCTGGCCGCCGTCGGCCTGCTGGTCGCTTTTGGCATGTGGTGCGACCACTTCATGGTGATCGTCGTCACCCTGCAGCACGACTTCCTGCCGTCGGCGGCCCACCCCTACGCGGTGGACGTGGCCGGGGTGGCGACGTTTGCCGGCACGGTCGGCCTGTTCCTGTTCTTGATGCTGCTGTTCCTCCGCTACGTCCCGATCGTGTCCGTGGTCAGCCTGCGATGGATGCTCCCCGCCCTGCCTTTGCAAAGCGGGCCGGTGCGCCGTGGCTGAGCCGAAGCACCGTTCCGGCGCCCCGCTTTGGGGCGTTGCCGCCGAGTTCGACACGGCGGAGGCCATGCTGTCGGCGCTGCACGGCCTGCGCAACCGCGGGCTGGGCCGGCTTGACGCCTTCTCGCCCGTGCCCGTGCCCGGCGCCGCGGAGGCGCTGGGCTTGCCGAACAAGCCCATCTACCCCTTCGCGGTCGCGGGCGCGCTGATCGGCGCCGGCCTGATGTTCGGGATGTGCACCTATGCCACGATCTGGGGCTACCGCTTCAACATCGGCGGCCGGCCGCTGTTCTCCTGGCCTTCCTTTGTCGTGCCGAGCGTCTCCTTCGGCGCCCTGTCGGGAACGCTCGTCGTGTTCTTCCTGATGCTCCTGCTGAACCGGCTGCCCCGGTTGAACCACCCGGCCTTCAACATCCGCAACGTCGTCCGCGCCACGGCCGACCGGTTTTTCGTGGCCGTGGAAGCAAGCGACGACAGCTTCGACGCGGATGCGGTGGAGGCGGCCATCGCCGCGCTTCCGTCCCAGCCGCGCGCCGTGAGCCGGGTGCCGCGGTGAGGGCGGGCGCGATGCTGCTCGCGACGGCGGCCTTGCTGTCGGCCTGCAAGCGGCAGGACATGTACGCCCAGGGCTATTCCAAGACCTGGGACCGCAGCGCGTTCTTCGCCAACGGCGCCTCCATGCGCCATCCGGTGGAGGGCACCGTCCCCCGCCAGGCGGCCAACCCGGACGTGCCGGCTCCCGCCAAGATCGACGCGGCCCTGCTCGGGCGCGGGCAGGAACGGTTCGGCATCTTCTGCACTCCCTGCCACGGGCGCGCCGGCAACGGCCAGGGCATGATCGTGCTGCGCGGCTTCCCGCAGGCTCCCTCCTTTGTCGAGGGCAAGCTGCGCACGGCCGACGCCAAGGTGTTCTACGACGCCATCACCAACGGCTACGGCGCGATGTACAGCTTCGCCACCCGCGTGTCCCCGGCAGACCGCTGGGCGATCATCTCCTATATCCGCGCGCTCCAGCTCAGCCAGAACGCCGACCCGGCAAGCCTGCCGGCCGATGACCGCACCCGGCTGGAAGCGTCCCAATGAAGCGCGCGGGGCTGTTCGCGCTCGCCTTGGGCGTCCTGGCCGCCGCGGGCTGGGTGCTGCTGGCCAGCATCGGCGGCGAGGCGATGCCGTCCTATCTGGCTGCGTGGCTGTTCTGGCTCGGCGTGCCGATGGGGGCATTGCCGCTCGTCATGGCGATGGAGGGCCTGGGAGGGACGGGCGAGCCTTTGCTCCCCGTGCTGCGCCGGATGCTGCTGCTGCTTCCGGTGGGCGCGCTGTTCGCGGTTCCCGTGCTGCTGGGGTCGGAGAGCCTGTTCAACCGCGCGGGGGTGCAAAGTCCTTTGCCCAGCTGGTGGACGGCGCCCGGTTTCCTGTCCGCCCGTGCCGTGGCGATCCTCGTGGCGTTGTCGCTGCTCGCGCTGGCATTCAGCCGCACGCCGGGCCGCCCGCGGCGCGGGTTCGCCGCGTTTGGCCTCGTGCTGCACCTGTGCCTTGCCAGCGTCGCCGCGGTCGATTGGGTGCTGGCGTTGCAGCCCGGCCTGGGGTCTTCCGCCATCGGTCTGCTGCTGATCGTGGCGCAGATGGGGCTTGCGGCCGCTTTGGCCGGGTTCGTGCTGGCGGTCCGCACCGCGAGCGGGACGCGGCTGCCCCATGGCACCGGCCTGCTGCTCGCGATGCTGCTCGCGATCTGGGCGTTCCTGCATTTCCTGCAGTTCCTGGTGGTTTGGTCGGCCAACCTGCCGGCGGAGGCGGCCTGGTACCTGGCCCGCACGCCGGGGCTGGGCGGCGGGGCCGTGTGGTTCGTGGCGGCGACGATCCTGCTCGGCTGCGCCGTGCTGCCGTCCGCCCTGGGCCGGGTTCCCGCCGTCCTGGCCAGCCTAGCCGCAACGGCCCTGCTGGCCCACCTGGTGGCGACGCTTTGGATAGTCACGCCTGCCCTTCGCGGCGCGTTCAGCGTGACGCTTGCGGACGGCCTGGCGGTGCTGGGCATCGGCGGCCTGCTGGTCGGCCTGCTCGTCCTGCTGCTGCCGGGGGAACCGCGCCATGGCCCGGCCTGACATCAAGCGCA
>CAXTUO010000062.1:5541-10431 GCA_964247175.1 uncultured Acetobacteraceae bacterium
CGGCGCAGCACGAAAGCGGCCGTGGCCGCCCCGCCGCCCCGCCCAGCGCCAAGTCCCGTGGCCAAGGCCACGAAGCGGAGGACATGAGCGGCGGCCTGATGGCGGGGCTGGCCCTCCTGCTGGGCACGGTCGTCTGCGTCGTCGTGTTCGGCATGATCGAGATCCGCACCTGGGTGCGGAGCAGCTACGTGTCCGAGCAGCCGGCGCTGACGGCATTGCAGACGGCCCCCATCACCCCGCCCGGGCCGCATCTGCAGGCCGATCCGGTGAAGGACATCGACCAGCTCCGCGCCAAGGAGAACTCGCTTCTGCACGGCTACGCCTGGGTTGACCCTGCCCGCACGCGGGCCCGCATCCCGATCGACCGCGCCATGGCCCTGACCGTCGGCCGCGGCCTCGAGCACGCGCCGTGAAGCCGGGCGACTACCCGCTGGCGCTGTGGCCGGCCTCCGCCTCCGCGTCGGCAGCCGAGACCGACCACCTGATCTGGCTGTTCACGCTGCTCACGCTGCTGCTCGTGGTGCCGATCTTCATGGCGGTCACCTTTTTCGCCCTGCGCTACCGCGACGGCCGCCACGTCAACCGCCGCCACCGGGAAGACCGGGACCGCAGGCTTGAGATCAGTTGGATGCTGATCCCGTTCGTCCTGACGCTGATCTTCTTCGGCTGGGGCGCGAAGATGTTCATCATCCACAAGACCCCGCCGCCCAACGCCACCCGCATCGAAGCCATCGGCCGGCAATGGATGTGGAAGTTCCAGCACCCCGGCGGGCAGGCAGAGATCAACAACCTCCACGTGCCCACCGGCGAGCCGATCCTGATCAACATGATCAGCCAGGACGTGATCCACTCGCTCTACATCCCGGCGCTGCGCATCCAGATGGAAACGCTGCCCGGCCGCTACACCCAGCTCTGGTTCAACGCGGACCGGCCGGGCACCTACCGGATTCTGTGCAGCGAGTTCTGCGGCACCGACCACTCGGTGATGGGCGGGCTGCTGACCGTCATGACGCCGGCCGACTACGCGGCCTGGCTCACAGAAGCCGGCACGGCCGTCAGCCTCGCCGCCGCCGGGGCGCGCTTGTTCTCCTCCTACGGCTGCAGCGGCTGCCATGAGAACAGCGCGACCGTCCGCGCGCCGGACCTCGCCGGGCTGTACGGATCGCCCGTGCCGCTGGAGGCGGGCGGCACCGTCACGGCGGACACCGGCTACATCCGCGACAAGATCCTCAACCCCGACCACAACAAGATCGCCGGCTACAAGCAGGTGATGCCGGTGTTCAAGGGCGTGCTCGGGGAGGACGACCTGACGAAGCTGATCGCCTTCATCAAGAGCGGCACGAGAATGGATCAGGCACGATGAGCCCGTTGGACAACCCGCTGCGCGATCCCGAACCCCCCCGGTCCACGATCGGGCGCCCGCCGGACTACCTGCACGAGGACCACACGCTGCGGTCCTGGTTCTTCACCACCGACCACAAGCGCATCGCCGTGCTCTACCTGTTCGCGATCACGGTGTTCTTCATCATCGGCGCAATCGCCGCCGGGCTGGTACGGCTGTCCTTGATCGTGCCGAACGGGCAGATCTTCACCTCCGACACCTACAACAAGCTGTTCACCGTGCACGGCGTGGTCATGGTGTGGTTCTTCCTGATCCCGTCCATCCCCGCGACGTTCGGCAACTTCCTGATCCCGCTGATGCTCGGCGCCAAGGACCTGGCGTTCCCCAAGCTCAACCTGCTGAGCTGGTACGTGTTCGTCGGCGGCTCGCTGTTCACGGTGGCCGACCTGATCATCGGGGGCGTGGACACGGGCTGGACGTTCTACGCGCCGTTCTCCACCACCTTCTCCAACACCTACGTCATCCCGGCGCTGCTCGGGGTGGTCATCGTCGGCTTCTCCTCCATCCTGACAGGGCTGAACTTCATCGTCACCATCCACACGATGCGCGCACCGGGCATGACCTGGTTCCGGATGCCGATCTTCGTGTGGACGCACTACGCGACCAGCCTGATCTTCCTGCTGGGCACGCCGGTCATCACCCTGACGCTGATCCTGCTGGTGCTGGAACGCGCCTTCGGCATCGGCATCTTCGACCCCGCGCTCGGCGGCGACCCGGTGCTGTTCGAACACATGTTCTGGTTCTACTCGCACCCCGCCGTCTACATCATGGTGCTGCCCGGCATGGGCGTGATCAGCGAGATCGTGCCCGCCTTCGCGCAGAAGAAGCTGTTCGGCTACCGCTTCGTCGCCTACGCCTCCATCGGCCTGGCCTCCATCACGTTCTTCGTGTGGGGCCACCACATGTTCGTCAACGGCGAGAGCGACACCGCGGCGCTGGTCTTCTCCCTCCTGTCCTTCGCCGTGGCGGTGCCCTCGGCGGTGAAGGTCTATAACTGGACGGCCACGATCTACAAGGGATCCATCCGGCTCAAGACGCCCATGCTGTACGCGATGGGATACATCGGATTGTTCGTGCTGGGCGGGCTGACCGGGCTGTTCCTGGCTACGCTTTCCGTCAACGAGCACGTGCACGGCACCTACTTCGTGGTGGCGCACTTTCACTACATCATGGTGGGCGGCACCGTGCTCGCCTTCCTGGGCGGGCTGCACTTCTGGTGGCCGAAGTTCACGGGACGGATGTACCCCGAAGGCTGGGGCGTGGTTTCGGCCGTGTTCATCTTCATCGGCTTCAACGCGACCTTCTTTCCGCAATTCCTGCTGGGCTACCTCGGCATGCCACGGCGCTATCATGATTACCCGCCGGAGTTCCAGCTGCTGAACGTGATGTCGTCCGCCGGCGCCACGGTCCTCGCCGCCGGCTATATCTTCCCAATGGTGTACCTGACCTGGTCGCTGTGGTTCGGAAAGCGCGCGCCGGACAACCCGTGGGACGCGAAGGGGCTGGAATGGACCACCTCCTCTCCGCCGCCCGCGCACAACTTCGTCACGGAGCCGACCGTCGATTTCCAGCCCTACGACTACCCGGTTGAGACGCCCGGCGATGCCCGTTAGCGCCATAGGCCAGCCGATCGGGATCGCGGTCCACGAGCAGTTCTCCAACCCTGCGCAGCAGAAGCGCGCGGCGGAACTCGGCATGTGGGCCTGGCTGCTGACGGAGCTGCTCCTGTTCGGCGGCCTGTTCCTGGTCGCGCTGGTGCTCCATTACACGCATCCGGCCTCCGTCCGGGCCGCCGCGCGCCACCTCAAGTTCTGGATCGGCGCGTTGAATACGGCTGTCCTGATCTGCTCGTCCTTCACCATGTCCGGGGCAATCATGCTGTCGCGCCTCGGCGGGCAGAAGTGGATGGTGCGCCTCATGCTGGCGACCGCGGCGCTCGGCTCGCTGTTCCTCGTGCTGAAGGGGTACGAGTGGTACGCGGACTGGGACGAGCACATGACGCCCTTCCTCGACCGCCCGTATGCCCTGGAAGGCGACCCGGCATCTCGCCTGTTCGTGAACCTGTACTTCGTGACGACGGCGCTGCACGGCCTGCACCTGACCACCGGCGTCGCCATCCTGCTGTGGCTGGCGTGGGCCGCCAGCAAGCCCAGCTTTCTCCAGCGTCACCAGAACCGGATCGAGATCTACGGCCTTTACTGGCACTTCATCGACCTGATCTGGATCATTGCGTTTTCCGTGCTTTATGTGGTCGGCCGATGAGCCGTTGGTTCACCGAAGCGGAGCAGCGGGAAATCCGGGCCAAGATGCGCGTGCCGTTCTTCGCGTTCGTCGCGCTGATGGGTTTCCTCGCGTGCATCGTCCTGCTGGGGGCCCTCGTGCCCGGACGCACCGCGTCCTACCTCGAAGCAGGGCTGACGCTGTGCATGATCGGCACCGTGCTACTGTTCTCCATGGAGGTCCGGCGCGAGGCGCCCTTGCTGCGGTTCTACGCATTTCTCGGGCTTTGCTGGCTCGCCATCCTTCTTGGAATGACGATGGTGGACTACGTCACCCGGTGAGCCTGCCGCCGCCGGCGCAGCAGGACCAGCAGCCCGGCAATCCCAAGGACGGTGGCGCCGGCGAGCAGCCGCAGCAGCTTCTCGATGGCCAGCGTGTAGCGTCCGGTCGCGGCGTCGTAATGGAAGCACAGCAGCAGCACCGGCGATGGCGCGGCCGCGATGTCCCCTGCGGCGGCCCGCTCCACCGCGTTGCGCAGCGCGTCGCCGGTATAGCCGACGCCTTCCAGATAGCTGCTGATCGTGCCGTTCGCGGTCAGGACGACCAAGCCCGCCGGGTGGGCGAACTGCTGCAGTTGCTCATCGTAGCTGTAGGGGAACCCGACGCTGCGCGCGACGGACGCCGCGTCGCCGGCCAGGTAGTGCCAGTCCCTTCCATCCGCGCCGGACGACCGCGCGAGGTCATCCGCCTTGGCCTTGGCCGCATCCTTCGCCGTTTCGGCCGGGTCGATGGACAGGACGGCGAGCCGGTAGTCCCGCCCGCCGGCGAGCCGGCTGCCATCCAGGGCCGCGACGAGGTCGCCGCGCACGACGCTGCACAGGGTGGGACAATGGAAGTAGCCGAGTGCCAGGATCATCGGCGTGCCGGGAAAATCCCGTAGCGTCACGTTCCGGCCCATTTCGTCCGTGAAGTGCTGGCCGAGCGGGACCGCCGCCCCCGGGTGGGGCTGCCAAGCGAAGGCCTTCGGCTCCGGTGTTCCGGCCAGGGCGGCCATAGGCATCAACGTGAGAAGGACGCGGATGATGATGCGCAAGACGGTTCATGCCTCCGACTGGCGAGCTTCTGGTCGAGCATGATGCAGTTCGGGAGCTCTCTGTCGGCTTCTATGCCCTGCCGCATGTTGTATAAATCATGTCGCCCGAAAACGCACCCGCCTAGCAGGTAAAATCCAGCCCGGCACAGTTGACGCGGAAAGGCTGGCCAGTTCG
>CAXTUO010000063.1:0-10427 GCA_964247175.1 uncultured Acetobacteraceae bacterium
GGCCCAGCCCGCCCGCTTTCGCCACCTGCTTGCCCAGCTCGCTCACCATCATCGGTTTCCAGGCTTCCTCGCCCGAGCCGCCGCCGAACGGGCCTTTGGACGCATCCACCGTGTCGAACATCGGCGCCAGCATCTGGCCCAAGGCCATCGCCTCGAACTCCTGCGCCGACTTCTGGATGCGCGCCACCTGCTGGGGCGGCAGCTTGGTGCTGATGGGGCTGGGCTGGGTCGGGGTCATCGCGGTTCTCCTATCGGACACAAGGTAAGCTTGGCCTATCGGACAATGAGGTCGGCCTGCAGCGCGCCTGCGGCCTTGATGGACTGCAGGATGCTGATCATGTCGCGCGGGCCGACGCCCAGCGCGTTGAGGCTGGCCACCAGGTCGCGCAGCGTGACGCCGCCGCGCAGGATGCCGAGCCGGCGGTCCGACTGGTCATCGACCTGGATGCGGGTTTGCGGCGTCACCACCGTCTGGCCGTTGGACAGCGGCTCCGGCTGGCTCACCTGCGGCGCTTCCGACACCCGGATCGTGAGGTTGCCCTGGGCGATGGCGACCGTGCTGATGCGGACGTTGGCGCCCATGACCACCGTGCCGCTGGCTTCGTCGATCACCACCACGGCCGGGCTGTCCGGCTCGACCCGCAGGTCCTCGATGCGGGCCAAGGCGTCGATCGGGTCGCGCCCTGCCAGTTGCAGGGCCACGGTGCGCGGGTCGGTCGCCCGGGCGAAGCCGCCGCCGAGCGCGCGGTTGATCGCGTCCGCCATGCGCCGCGCCGTGGTGAGGTCCGGGTTGCGCAAACCCAGCCGCAGCACCGCCTTGGTCCCGAGCTGGAACGGGATCTCCCGCTCCACGCTGGCGCCGTTGGCGATGCGGGCGGAGGTCGGCACGTTGCGGGTCACGGACCCCGCCGCCCCGCGCGCCGCGATGGCCCCGGTCGCCAGCGCCCCCTGCGACACCGCGTAAACCTCCCCGTCCGCGCCGAGCAGCGGCGTCACCAGCAGCGTGCCGCCGGTCAGGTCCTTGGCGTCGCCCAGCGCCGACACCGCCACGTCGATCCGGCTGCCGCTGCGGGCAAAGGCCGGCAGGTTGGCCGTGACCATGACGGCGGCGACGTTCTTGGTTTGCAGCTTGTTTTCCTGGTCGCGCGTGTTGACGCCGAGGCGCTCCAGCATGCCGATCAGCGACTGCCGGGTGAACACGGCGCTGTCCAGCCGGTCCCCGGTGCCGTTCAGGCCGACCACGAGGCCATAGCCGACCAACTGGTTGTCGCGCACGCCTTCCACGTCGGCGATGTCCTTGATCCGCACCTGGGCGGACGCGCCGGGAACGAGCCAAGCGGGAGCGAGTGAAAGGGCGAGGAGGAGGGCGAGGCTGCGGATCATGGACGTGAGGCTACGCGGAAAACATTTACGGATCGTAAAGGCATCGTGGCTTAGGATGCGCCTGCCGGATGGGTCGGGAGGGTCGGACAGGTCATGAGCATTGTCGCCGCATTGGGTCAGCCGGCATCCGCCGCCCTCCGCCCCCGTGGCAAAGCGGGACCCGGCGGCTTCCATGTGCTGGAGGAGGCCGAGGCGCCGGCATCGGCCGCCGTCGCGAAGCCGGCGCCGGTGGGCCTGCACGGCCTGCTGGCGCTGCAGGAAGCCGAGGCCGACGCCGTGCAGGACCGCGCGGCGCGGCGTCATGCCGGGGCGATGCTGGACGATTTGTCCTCCATGCAGCGCGCTCTGCTGGGCGGCGACCCGGAAGCGACGTCGGCGGCGCTGTCCCGGCTCGCCGACGCGGCGAAGCGCGGCCCCGCCGCCACTGACCCGCGTCTCCATGCAGTTGTGCAAGCTATCGCGATGCGCGCACAGATTGAAGCAGCCCGCCATGCTTCGCGCTAGTTACAACCTGAAGTTAGGACAGTCATGACAGGTTGCGGCGCGGGGGTGACAGTCGGGTTTCGACTTTTCGCATAATCGCGTGAAACCATCGGGTTGCGTAACGGGGCCTTGGCATTGCGGCCCGGGCGTAGGTATAAGGCCGGCAACCTCGCCAAGGGGTGATCGTCAGCGAAGGATCCCCGGCCATGATGCTTACTCTGCCGCCTGACTACCGGCCCACAGATGCCGAAGAATTCATGAATCCGATCCAGGTGGAGTACTTTCGCCAGAAGCTGCTGCGCTGGCGTGCGGAGCTGCTGCGTGAAGCTGACGGCACGCTGGCCAGCCTGTCCCAGGGCGGCATCCTGGAAGCCGACATCACCGACCGCGCCAGCGTCGAGACCGACCGCGCGCTGGAACTCCGCACCCGCGACCGCGCCCGCAAGCTGATCAGCAAGATCGACCAAGCATTGTCCCGTATTGACAACGGCGTGTATGGATATTGTGAAGAAACGGATGAGCCGATCGGCCTCAAGCGCCTGGAGGCTCGCCCGATCGCGACCATGTCGATCGAGGCGCAGGAGCGGCATGAGCGCATGGAGCGCGTGCACCGGGACGATTAGGGCGTAAACCCGACCTTGTGCGACAACCTTTGCTTTCGTGCAATTATGAGCTAAAGGTCGCACAATTGTAACAGCGGCGAGGCTGGAGCAGTGCGTGGGACGCAGCCCAAAGCTTCAAAGCCCCAGCTATCGGCTGGCAGCTCTTGGACGCTGCCGGGGCGCCGGATCATCTCCTGGCGCACTTGGGACGCATTCAGCGCGGGGGTCTTCGACCGCGGGGAAGGGGAGGGAACCTGGCGCAGCGACCAGCACCGGCTGATTTTCTCGCCCATGTCCCGCCCGCCCATGCTGCTGCAACTGGACGGCGGCCCCGTGACCGACCTTTGCCAGGTGCCCGACGCGGTCGGCGTTTACCCCGCTGGCCTCCTTGCGCGCACCGTCGCCGCCAATGCGCGCTATGTCCAGGTGTGCTGGAGCCCGGAGCTGTACCGGACCATCGCGCCCCATTTGCCCGACCTCCCGCGCATTGATTTCGGCTTTTTCCAGGACCCGCTGCTCCGCCAGCTCGCGCGCAGCTTGGTCGAGGAGGCCGGCCAAGGGTCGATGGACCGGCTGCTCGCCGACAGCCTCATGGCCGCGCTCGCCATGCGGGTGGCCCAGCGCCTCGCGCCGCGGCAGCCCGACCCCGACCTGCCGCGCCCGCGCCTGCGCCGCGTGCTCGACTACATCGAGGCGCACCTTGACCAGGAGCTGACCTTGGCGGAGCTGGCGGACGTGGCGTGCCTCAGCCCGTGCCACCTGAGCCGCAGCTTCAAGCAGGAAATCGGCACCGGGCCGCAGCGCTACACGGTGCAGCGCCGGGTCGAGCGCGCCAAGGCGCTGCTGCGCGACAGCGACGCTTCGCTCGCCAGCATCGCGGCCACGGTGGGGTTCGCCGACCAGAGCCATTTCACCGCCGCGTTCCGCCAGGAGATCGGCACGACGCCCGGACGCTTCCGTGCCGCGTCGGCCTGAACCGCAAACTTTCAATAACGAACCGCAAGCCGCTTCAAGGCCGAACACGACGCGCGCGCTAAGCCTCTACCGTGATGGCAACGGCGGCACCGGCATGAGCGACGACGACAGCGCCCACCAGGCAAAGGACTTGCGGGACCAAGCGACATCCCTGCTGCAGGAAGCGGCGCAATGCGGCGACCCCCAGCGGCGCGACGGATTGCTGCGCGCGGCGGTCGCCCGCCTCAACGAGGCACGCCAACTGCTGGACCAACTGGACGACACCTCTGAGCGCCTTGGCACGAGCCACTCGACAAAGGGGCTTCATTGATGCGCCTGCTGCTCGCCGCCTGCCTCATGCTGCTCGCGTTTCTGGCGCCGTCGGGGCCGACGTGGGCGGCCGAGCCGTCCTGGACCGGCCCGTCCTGGACCGGCCAGTGGGACACCCGCTGGCGCGACGGCGGCGCGCGCATGGAGCTGCGGCAGCAAGGCGAGGAGGTTTCCGGCGCGTACCCGGCCTATGGCGGGCAGATCGCCGGCACGGCGCAGGGGCGCGAGCTGCACGGTCGATGGACGGAAGGGCCGCGCTCCGGCCAGATCACCTTCGTGATGGCGCCGGACGGCCAGAGCTTCATGGGCCGCTTCGAGACCGGCGAATGGTGGACCGGCGCGCGCGTGCAGGCCGCCGTGGGCGGCGTCGCCCTGGACCAGGCGGGCGCGCGCCAGGCGCTGCGGAGCTTCGTCATGGCCGGCAACGCCGCCCGGTCCGGCGATCCCAACGAGTGGGCCAAGGCCGCCGCCGCCGTGGACTTCGGCGAGGCCGGGCAGGCCATGGCGCCCGGGCAGAAGCTCGCCGCCGCGCGCTCCCTGTTCGAGCTGGTCGATCAGACCACCTTCCAGCTGTTCGCCATCCCCGGCCGCCGCGCCGAGGGCGACCGGCTCGACCTGGAGCTGAAGCAGGCTGGCACCGGCGTGGTCCTGCCGCTCAGCCTGGTCCGCGGGCCGGACAAGCTGTGGCGCGTCGCCGTGCCGGAAGGAGACCTCGGCAAGCTGCGCGAGGCCCTGCTCGCCCGGTCCGGCGGGCGCCTGCCGCCGCCGGACGACTTCAAGCGCCGGGCGACCGCCCGCGACGCCATGCGCAGCTTCGCAGCCGGCTTCCAGGACTGGGACGGCAGCGGGCGGGCGCAGGTGCTGGACAGCATGGACCTGTCCGCGTTCAGCGGCGCCACCCGCGGCTACGAGGGGGAGCTGGCCGCCGCCTACCTGAACGAGGCGATGGACCGCATCGGCCAGGTCGTGCCGCAGGAAATCCCGGACGATCCGCAGAGCCGCATGCCCTACACCGTGTTCAGCCACCCGGCCGGCCGGATGGTGCTCGCCCCCGCGCCGCCCGGAGCCGCCCCCGCACCTGGCAACGAGGCCGCCGGCTGGCGCTTCACCGCCGATACCGTCCGCTCGGCGCGGGAGCTTTACACGGCCATCGAGGACATGCCGGAGGTGCAGGGCGGCGCGCTGCCCGACGTGCCCTCCACCTACATGCGCGTCCGCCGCTGGGTGCGCGACGTGGCGCCCGTCTTGTCCGCCCGGATCGGCTCCTTGGAAGCATGGCAGCTCCTCGGCGTGCTGGCGCTGCTGGCGGCGAGCTTCGCCGTCGCCTTCGCGGCGGGCTGGCTCGCGCTGGCCGTGCTGCGCCGGGCCGTGGGCGGGCGGCCGGTGTCGGCGGAACGCCAGTTCCGCTGGCCGCTGCGCCTGGCCATCGGCTTTCTGCTTTACCATTTCGCCGCCCCGGTGCTCGGCCTGCCGGAGGACGTGAAGCGGGTCTCGACCGGCGCCACCGACGTGGTCCTGGCCCTGGCGGTGATGTGGGGCGGCTGGAAGCTGATCGACACCTTCGCCGCCAGCGTCACGCGCCGCGCCGGGGCGGGGGCGGGCACGATGGACGAGATCCTGGTGTCCCTGGTGATGGGCGCCTTGAAGCTCGTGCTGCTCGCGGGCGGGCTGACCTTCATCGCCGACGCGCTGTCGCTGCCCTACGAGGGCGTGATCGCAGGCCTCGGCATCGGCGGGCTCGCGGTGGCCTTCGCGTCCAAGGAAACGCTGTCCAACGTGTTCGGCGCCGGCATCCTGGTGGCGGACCGCCCGTTCCGCCGCGGCGACTGGATCGAGGCCGGCGACGCCAAGGGCACGGTTGAGCACGTCGGCATCCGCTCCACCCGCATCCGCACCGGGGAGGACAGCCTGCTGGTGGTGCCCAACGGCAAGCTGGCCGACGCGACGGTGAACAACCTCGGCACAAGGCGGCACCGGGTGTTCAAGGCGAAGCTGCTGGTCAAGCATCCCACCGCGCCGGCCGCGCTGGCGGGTTTCATGGACGGCCTGCTCGCGCTCATGGCCGAGGTGCCGCACGTCCAGGCCGGCTCCGCGGCGGTGGGCGTCACTTCCATCGAGCCGGACGGGATCGGGGTTGAGCTGAGCTGCATCCTCGATGTCCGCACTCTGAACGACGAGCGGACAGACCGCACCGCGCTGATGCTCGGCGTGCTGCAGCTGGCCGAACGGATGCGGGTCCGGCTGAGCGATCACGACCCGATGCCTGCTTCCGCGCTTGAAGCGGTGGCGGCTTAAGTCCTTGGTTTCAACAGCGAGGAGAACACACCCGTGACGATGTCACAAAAACTTTCGGCCGAGTTCCTCGGCACCTTCTGGCTCACCTTCGGCGGCTGCGGCAGCGCGGTGCTGGCGGCGGCGTTTCCGCAGCTCGGCATCGGCTTCGCGGGCGTGGCGCTCGCCTTTGGGCTGACGGTGCTCACCATGGCCTACGCGGTCGGCAACATCTCCGGCGGGCACTTCAACCCGGCGGTCACGGTGGGCCTGGCCGTCGCCGGGCGGTTCCCGGCCGCGAGCGTGGTGCCCTACATCGTCGTGCAGGTGGTGGCCGCCGTGGTCGCGGCGGGCGCGCTGTATCTCGTGGCCTCGGGCAAGCCCGGCTTCGAGATGGCGGGCTTCGCGTCCAACGGCTACGGCGACCTCAGCCCGGGCAAGTACGGCCTGACGTCCGCGCT
Source organism: uncultured Acetobacteraceae bacterium (assembly GCA_964247175.1). Classification (GTDB taxonomy): domain Bacteria; phylum Pseudomonadota; class Alphaproteobacteria; order Acetobacterales; family Acetobacteraceae; genus CAHJXG01. The sequence continues at coordinate 6,485 of CAXTUO010000063.1, forward strand.
GGTGATCGAGGTGCTGCTGACCTTCTTCTTCCTGCTGGTCATCCTCGGCGCCACCAGCTCCCAGGCCCCGTCGGGCTTCGCGCCCATCGCCATCGGGCTGGCGCTGACGCTGATCCACCTGATCTCGATCCCGGTCACCAACACCTCGGTCAACCCGGCCCGCAGCACCGGGCCTGCGCTGTTCGCCGGCGGCGCCTACATCGCCCAGCTTTGGCTGTTCTGGCTGGCGCCGCTTGCCGGCGCCGTGCTCGCGGGCGTGGCCGGGCAGATGCTGTTCCGGGTGAACGACCAGACCCTGCCGCGCGCCCTGTCGGCGTTGCCGGAGAAGACGCCGATCGCCCCTGACGCCACCGCCTGACGCCACCGCCTGACGATGGGCGCCCAGCCGGTCCGATGGGGGCCGGCTGCACGCCAAACGAAACGCAACAAAAGCAGCGATCCTTCGCTGATCAGGAGAAGCAAGCCATGATGAAATCAGGACTCGTTATCGCCGCCCTCGCCGCCTTGGCCATCGCCGGACCGACGGCGCCGGCCGACGCAAAAGGATGCATCAAGGGGGCGCTCCTTGGCGGCGTCGCGGGCCATTACGCGGGCCACGGGGTGCTGGGCGCGGTCGGCGGCTGCGTGGTCGGCCGCCGTGTGGCCAACGAAAGGGCCGCCCGCGACCGCGCGGCGCAGCAGCCGGTCCCCTACGATGGCAGCAGCAGCCGTGATTCCAGCTACAGCCCAGTGCCGAACGATCCTCGCTACAGCGGAACGAATGCTGCTGCGTCCGGGAACGACGGCAGCAATCTCGGGTCGCAGTACAACGGCGGCGCGTATCGCCGTTGAGCAAAGCGCATGGGGCAAGATAGTTCATAAATATTTGCTTGTATTAGGGAGGTACAATGTTTGATGCGTTGAAATTGCTGGGGGCGTTGGCTGAACACCAGTCCGCTCCCTCCGCCGCCAACCGGTTCGGCTCGGCGGTGCAGACAGGATCAAGCGGCGGCCTGCTGCAGCAGGTCATGGCGCAGCTTGGCGGGAGCGGCGCGCAGCAGGGTCCCGGCGCCATGCCGGGCGGGATGGCCGGACCGGGCGCCGCGTTTGGGTCGGGCCAGGCGCAGGGCGGTCTTGGCGGCATGCTGGGCAACTTCGCTGAGATGGCCAAGCGCGCCGCGGGTTCGCCGCGGCAGGAGCTTGGAAACAACAACCCTGCCGCTGTCGGCGGCCTCGGCGCGCTCGCGGGCGCGTTGATGGACGGGGGACGCGGGGCCATGGGCGGCGGGCTGATGGCCGTCCTCGGCAGCCTGGCTTATTCGGCCTTGCAAGGCCAGGGTGGTGCAGGCGCATCCCCGGCCGGCGGCCCCGGCATGACGGGCGCGATGGTGCCGAGCAACCAAACCGACATGCAGCGCAAGGCGACGCTGTTCATCCGCGCCATGATCCAAGCCGCCAAGGCGGACGGCCAGGTGGATCAGCAGGAAACGCAGCGCATCCTGGGCAAGCTCAGCGATGTCGGGAATGAAAGTGCGGCGCGCGAGTTCGTGGCCAGCGAGATGCGCCGACCCATCGACATCGCCAGCCTGGTCCGCGATGTCACGACGCGGCAGGAAGCCAGCGAAGTCTATGCCGCGTCGCTCATGGCCATCGAGGTCGATAGCCAAGCCGAGCGGGACTACATGGCCGACCTGGCCCGGGCGCTGAACCTGCCCGGTCCTGTCGTGGCGCAAATCCATTCGGCGCTCGGGGTGTCTATATAGGCCTCATCAAGCTGGGGGCGCCCCGGCGGCCGGAAGGCCGGCCGGGGCGCCGCCTCAGAACGGCAGCAGCACGTCGAGCAACTGCTGCCCGTAGCGGGGCCGCTGCACGTCCGAGATCTGCCCGCGCCCGCCATAGGCGATCCGCGCCTCCGCCAAGCGGTCGTGGCGCACCGTGTTGTCGCTGCCGATGTCCTGCGGGCGGAGCACGCCGCTGACCTGCAGCTCGCGCAGCTCGTTGTTCACCCGCACCTCCTGCCGCGCCGCGACCGCCAGGTTGCCGTTGGGCAGCGCCTGGGTGATGACGCCGGCCAGCCGCAGCGTCACCGTCTCGTTCCGCTTGATCGCCCCGGTGCCGGTGGCGTTGCCCGCGCTGTTGGCGGACACGAGCTGGTTCGCGTTCAGCGCCTTGGCCAGCATCCGGGGCAGGGCGGCCTCGAAGCCCAGCAGGTTGGGCAGGCCCATGCTTTCCTGCCCGGTGCGGGCCTCGTTCGACTGGTTCTTGAAGTCGGCGGCGTCGGTGATGTTGACCAGGATGGTCACGATGTCCCCGACGTTGGCGGCGCGCTGGTCCTTGAAGAAGGCCCGGCTGCCCGCGCGCCACAGGCTGTTCTCCTCCGCCGGCACCGCCTGCGCCCGGGGCATCGGCATGCTGATCGGGCGGTAGGCCGGGTCCGCCGTGGGATCGCCGCTGGGCGTCATCGCGGGCGGACGCCCGATCTCCGACAGGCGGGTCAGCGTGCCGCAGCCGGGCAGCAGCAGCACGAGCGCCAATACAATCTGTTTCATCGCGAGGCCACCTGCGGCAACCGCCCGGTACTGTTCATCGGCGCGCTGCCCGGCAGCACCCGCGCCCGGCCCGGCCCCGTCACCTCCGCCTCCACCACGACACGCGAGGCCGGGTTGACCACGTGGACCCGCTCGCCCATCCCGGCCGGCTCCATCGCGACGCCCTGCGCCGTCAACTGGATGCCGGGCGTGTCGAGCGCCAGCACCATCGGCGTGCCCTTCTGCACCACCACGGGGCGGCCCAGGTCCGCCAACTGGATCGGCTGGCCCGGCTGCACCGCGCGGCGCAGCGCCTGGCCCACCGCGTCCCGCATGGCTTGGACCACCTCGCCCTTCGCCTGCGCGGCGCGCAGGCGCACCCATTCGAGGTCGCTCTTCTCGATCACGTCGCCGGGCATCATGCGGCGGCGCGGCACCGGCAGTTCCGTCATCTCCAGCACCCGGCCGGACAAGCGCATCTGCGCGGCGGGCGCGCCGTCAGCGGTCACGTTGACCAACGCGGTGAAGCGCCCGGTGCCGCCATCGAACTCCATCTGCGTCACCTCCGCCTCCGCCTTGGCGCCCATGCCCACCACCGGCGCGGCGAAGCCCGGCAGTTCCAGGTCGCCGTCCCGCGGGGCGCCCGCCGCCGCCAGCGCCGCGCGCAGCGGCCCCGCGATCTCGTCCCGGCCCAGCGTGCGGCCTGGGCGGTCCAGCACCGCCCGGTCGCCTCCGCCCATGGGGCGCCAATCGACGCCGTACTGCCGGGCAATCGCCTCCAACTGCCGCGCTTCCACCGTGATGCGCGCGCCGGGGGCGGGGGCGGGACCGAGCGCCCGGTTGTCCGCGCCGTCGAACAGGTCCGCCAGGGTCACGACCGGGCCGGACAGCGTGGTGAACGGCTTCAGCGTCGCCGCCGTCGCCGGAAGGGCCGCGCAGGCCAGCAGCATGGAAAGGAGCTTCATCGGCATCACCGCAGGTTCGTGAGGGTGGATTGCATCTGGTCGCTGGTGGTGATCACCCGGCTGTTCATCTCGTAGGCGCGCTGCGCGGTGATCAGGTTGGTGATCTCGGACACGACGTTGACGTTGGAGGACTCGACGAAGCCCTGCATCACGCTGCCGAAGCCCGGCGACCCCGGCACGCCCGTGGCGGGCGCACCCGACGCGGCGCTGGCCATCAACAGGTTGTCGCCTTGTGCTTCCAGCCCGGCGTCGTTGGCAAACGTCGCGAGCTGCAAGGTGCCGACCGTTTGCGGCGCCGTGGTGCCGTCGAGCTTCACCTGCACCTCGCCGCCGGCGTTGATCGTGACATCATGCGCGTTGGGCGGAACGGTGATGCCGGGCGCGATGGGATAGCCGTCGGCGGTCACGATCTGCCCATCCGGCGACAGGCCGAACGTGCCGTCCCGGGTGTACGCCGTTTCGCCGCTCGGC
>CAXTUO010000064.1:0-10394 GCA_964247175.1 uncultured Acetobacteraceae bacterium
CTCAACCCCATGCCAGTCCATGCCGCCGCAAGTTGAAGGCACTCAAACAGGTTCTGAGGGGCATGAGGCGGCGGCGGCGTTGTTCCTGTGTGCCTGTTAGGCGAGCTTTCTCACCGGAACCGTCATGAGGATCGGCGGCGGATCGGTCGCGGCCGTGTAAGCCGCTTGCCAACGGCACGCATAGCAGGAATCTTGGCGGGCGTCGGCAACGGCGGGCGAATGGCTGCGTTGGCAGCTTTGAACCCGATGTATGCCGGGTTTACTTTGCCAACAGCCCGCAAAAGGAAACGAACTGATGTCCATTATTGCTTGGCTTATTCTGGGTCTGATCGCCGGTTTCATCGCCAGCAAGCTATACGCCGGCAGCGGGCAAGGCGTCGTGCTTGACATCGTGCTCGGCATCGTCGGCGCTTTTGTGGGCGGTTTCCTGTTCTCGACGTTCGGCGCCGCGCCAGTGACAGGCTTCAACATCTACAGCATGATCGTCGCCATCGTAGGGGCCGTCATCGTGCTATGGATCTACCATGCTGTCGTTGGCCGACGGGCGATGTGATCCAGCCCTGTTGTTTGTGGGCCGGGGCGGTTGCCCCGGTCCAAGGCTGGCTGTTCCGACGCGGATGTCGCCTTGAAGCCTCGCAGGTCAGATTGAGCCGCCCAGCCAGGGCCACGGCATGACCGGGGTGGTCGTGCGGCTGTTCCGCTACCCCGTCAAGGGCCTCAGCCCCGAGCCGATGGACACGATGAGGCTAACGCACGCGCACGGACTTGAGCGCGACCGCAGCTACGCGTTGGCGCTGGGCACGACGGAGTTCGACCCGGCGCAGCCGCGGCCTTTGGCCAAGACCAACTTCCTGATGCTGGCGAGAAACGAGGCCTTGGCACGGCTGCAAACCCGGCTTGACCCAGACCATCGCCTGACCGTGCGCCTCGACGGGCAGATCGTGGCGGAAGGCCGGCTCGACGAAGCGGCAGGCCGGACAACGATCCAAGACTTCCTCACGGCATTCGCCGGCGATGCGGCCCGCGGCCGGGTTCGCGTGGTGTCGGCGCCGGGGCATCGGTTCACGGACATCGGCGCGCCTGTGCCGGAGTTCATGGATTGCGTGTCGCTCGTCAACCTCGCGAGCCTGCGGGCGGTGGAAGCGGCGATGGGCCGGCGCCTGGACCCTCTGCGTTTCCGGGCCAACATCTACGTCGATGGCCTGCCAGCTTGGGCGGAGTTCGACCGGCTCGGCGCCTCGCTGACGGTCGGCGCCGCGGAGTGCCGCGTGGTCCGCCGCACCCGGCGTTGCCCGGCGACCAACGTCGATCCAACGACGGCCCAGCGGGACGCCGACGTTCCGAAGGCATTGCGCGACGCATACGGCCATGCGGACCTGGGCGTTTACCTGCAGCCGGTCGGCGTCGGCACGGTGACGCCTGGTGACGCGGTGTCCCTGTTCCAGGCCGTATGAGCCAGGGGACCGAGGTCCATGGCTGAGATCACCTGATGAGAGCCACTGCAGCGGCTGCCACGCTCGTCGTGGCGTTGCTCGCCGGAGGATGCAGCATGTTCGACGAGGTCACGGCGCCGGCGCCGGGCAACATCTCCGAAATCCGGCGTCCTACTTCGCCCAACACCTTTCTTGCGGGGCCGGCGGGTTTCACGCCGACGCCGGATTTGCAGACACGGCGCTTCGACATGGCTCCGGACCGGCTGCTTGCGGTTATGCGAGGCGTCGTCATGGCGCAGCCACGGGTGACGGCCCTGGCTGATGATCCCGGACGCCTGCGCGCTGACTACGTCGTGCGCAGCCGAGTGTTTGGTTTTCCGGATATTGTATTGACGCAGGCATTGCCGGCAGGCGACGGCCAGAGCGACCTTGTCGTGTATTCTTACAGCCTGAAAGGGCATTACGACTTCGGGGTAAACCATGGACGCGTGAAGGCGTTGCTGACCGCGTTGGATGGTGCGCTGGCTCGATCAAAGCCGTTTTGATAACTCAAGCGCACTAAATAATTCTGGTTTCGAAAAGTTTGGTGGACAAATTCGGTCAGCTTACATATATGGTGAGACCAGCCTGCCAGATCGGCTTTTGCACGAAACCGTTGGTTTTGCGTCAGCAAGATAAAGCCGTGTTTGAAACAAGTGCGGGCGTTGAATACACCCTTTTTACAACATAGCCCAATGAGAGCGGATGCCCGACTCAGACGAAAACCTCCCTCTATCACCGAGCGACACACAGGCGACTGAAAACCGCATGCGTCGCGCCCTGGGCCTCCAAGGCCCATCCCGCCAGCCTCCGCAGCAGCGCGCTGACCAGGTGCGTCCACGCCACCGCTTCGTGCAGGATGGCGGGGTCCCGGTCGTCGTTCTGAATAGTCGGAGCGATAATGATCCAACCGCAGTATTCAAGGCGCGCGTCGCAGAACTTGAGGCCGCGTTGGAAACAGAGCGGGCCGCACATGGCGCCACCCGACGTTTGCTGCACGAGGCGCAGGCTGCTGTCCAGGCTCAGCAGACTCGGCTGGTGCATGCTGAACTCGCGCACAGCGAGGCGTTGGCGACCGAACGCAGCGCTCGCCAGGCCGCAGAGGAAAGCCTGCAAGCCCACTTGGCGGTGCCCGAGCAGCCTCTTGTCTTGCCCGTTGCGGCCCCGGCCTTGGCAGGCTCGGCGAAGCCGAAGCTCGCGGTACGGAAGGCGCCCCGCGTTCCGCGCGTTGCCAAGACGAAAGAGCCGCAACCGGTTAAGTGGTGGCTTCCCAGTTTTCGAGAGAAACTCGGTTCTTAGCCGCCAGACGCCCGTCTTGAGTGTCGCGTCCGGGAACGGCAGGCATGGCTCACGGTGCCCAGTGTCTTCGCTCCTGCTGGAAACGTGGCGGCCGGGCTAACGCCTGGGCCGCCACGTTCCTTTAGTCCGCGCTTGCAGCAAGCCGTGTCAGCCTGTTCGCTGCTTCGAGTGTTCCGTACGGCCCCTCGATAATGGGAGGTCGCAACGCGACAACGGACAACTCCTGGAAAATGCCCCCGGCACTTGAGAAGTTGGGGTTGTAGAAGGGATCGTTACGGATTTCGGGACCCCAGCGGGTGAGCATGACTTGCTCCTCGTACACGAACCGTCCCAAATGCGCGTCGTTCATGTCGTCGCCCCGGCTGACGGACTCGTGGTGTTCGGCCACGACGTAAGGGCAGTAAATCACCTTGAACCCCGCGCGGCGCAGCTTCAAGCAAAGGTCCACGTCGTTGTAAGCAACGGAAAGGTCCGTTTCGTCAAAGCCCCGCACTCCCTGGAATGCGTCCGCCCGGCACAGCATCAACGCGGCAGTGACAGCGGAGAGTTCCTGGGCGCAGATGCCGCGTCCCATGTAGAAGGGGTCGTCGATCGCCCGTCCGCGGTTGGCGTGGTCGCCCACGCCGCCTATGCCCAGGATGACGCCGCCATGCTGCACGGTGCGGTCCGGAAACACCAGCTTGGCGCCGACCGCGCCCACCGTCTTGTCGGCCAACGCCTCGTCAACCAGCAGCCGCAGCCAGTTCGGCTGCTCGACGAACACGTCGTTGTTCATGAATACGAAGTATTCGCTGCTGGATTGAAGGCAGGCTATGTTGTTGAGCCGGGAGTAATTGAACGCCTCCTCGACTCGGATGACCCGTACCCGTTCATGCTTTTGCGCCTTTGCGACGAAATCCGCCGCCTCGCGGCTGGTGGACCAGTTATCGACCAGCACGATGTCGAAGTTCCTGTAGTCCGTCACGGTGAGCAGGCAATCCAGGCAGCGCCGCGTGACGTCGATCTGCTCCCGGAACGGGATAATCACGGTGACGCTGGGTTCTTCCCGGAAACCCCAGTCCACCTGATAGACCGTGACCCCAAGCATGGGCGAGACCGTTACGTCCTGGCCCAGCCGTTTCAGGTGGTCCCGCACCGCCATGGCGCCCGCATCAATGGCGTAGGACTTTGCGGAGATCACCGTTGCCGTGGAGCCTGGCGTCTTGCGCCAGTGATAGATGACCTCCGGCACGTGGACGATGCGAGCCGGGTTCACGAGTTCTGAAAGGCGCAGGACTAGGTCATGATCCTGCGCGCCGTCGTACTCGGATCGGAGCGGCCCCACCGCACGAAGCGTTGCCGCTTCCACGACCAGGAAGTGACAAACGTAGTTCTGCCCCAGCATAAGGCGGTGGTTCCAATCACCTTTCAGGTTGGGATCGGAATACCGGCCGAAGTCGTCGATCTTGTCCTCGTCGGAATACAGGATCTTCGCGCCGGTCTTGAGCGCCGCCTCCATCATGACTTCCACGGCGACGTCGAGCAGCAGGTCGTCATGATCGAACAAGGCGATGTACTCGCCCTTTGCCGCCGCGATGGCCGTGTTCGTGGCGCCGCTGATGCCGGTGTTCTTCTTCTGCGGAACGGACCGGATGCGGCCGTCCCGGGCGCAAAGCTCTGCGATGGCCGCGGTCAGCTCCTTGGACTTGCTGCAATCGTCAACCAGGATCAGTTCCCAGTTCGGATAGGTCTGCGTCAGGACGGACTCGACCGCGGCGATGAAATCCGTCATCCGCGGCCGATAAACCGGGCACAGGATGCTGACGAGCGGTTGTGCGCGGTTCGCTGGCCACGGGGTCTGCCGCCTCCGGTAGCGCAGCGCGGCATGGTACTGCCGCACCCAAGGATCATAGTCCGCCAGCATGAAAACGCGCTCGGACATCATGTCCTTCAGCTCGCGCTTCAGCCGCCAGAGCTGCGTGCTCATGTCCTCAACGACGTTGTGCAGGCGTGCAACGCGGGTGTCGGACAGATGCGCCGGGTACTCAAAGGAGACCGGGCTGCCCTCCAACGACTCGCCCGTGGCCGCGAGGCGAAATTCAAAGGTAGGACCGCCCGTCGCGGAACCTCGCCGGGGGCCGGAACATGAAGCCGCAATGCGGGTCGCAGCCGAGGGCCTTGGCGACATCGGCGCGGTGCTTGTCCGTCTTGACCCGGCCCACCTCGACCCCGTCGTGCAGCACCAGCACATCGACCCCGCCCTGCTTCACCGTGCTGCCATGGTCCTGGCGCACCGCCCAGCCGCGCAGCGCGCCGTGGGTCAGCCCGTCCACGAAGCCGGATAGCGAGACGGGCGCATGCATCCGCAAGACAGCCGAGTTCGCCATCCCCCCTTCGCCGTCAGAAAACAACAGGTACTCGCCGCTGTGGAAGCGTATGGAAATGGTGTGAGGCTCGCCGTCCAAGTATCGCTCGGGGATCGCAAATCGGAACCCTGTTTGCTTGCTGCGCAGCCCGGCGCTTCCCAGGTCAGGCCGGTCGATGTCGCAGAAAAAATTGCCAACAGGCCCGTCGTCAAGGAACAGGAACAGGCTGGCAGCATTGTTGCCCCGCAGTGAGTCGATGGCCCACCCGTGGACGTAGCCGTCCTTGATGTAATCAACGTGGCCATAGCGCGCGTTTTTCTTCATGCTGCGTCCTGCCTTGGCAGCGCCGCGCGGATGCTCGCCGGCGGCCTCGCCTATTTTGCCGTGGCCGCACCAACGTTGCACCACCCATACGTGTTAGCCCGCACTTTTTTTCTCGTCAACATATGTTCGTTGCGGTGCGATACGTCCGAAAATTGCATTTGGACCGCTCTTGAAGCCGGACAAAATGCACGCGGCGTGCAAGGCTTTTGCACCATGGAACCGCAATCGGTTGATTACAGCGGATCGACTCGCCAACGCTCCAAGGTCATAGGCTGCCGCCGCAAGGCTAGACCGGGACCGCCAAGCGGCCTTCGAACTGGCCATAAGCCAGGAAGTGCTGCAAAGGCTCTGCGTTGGCCGCGCGCACGTCCGGATTGGCGGCCAGATACTTGGTGACGCTGAATTGCGCCGACGGGTCACGGCCTTCGCGCCAGCCATACTGCTCATAATGCCGGACCGGGTTGACCTGCGCCGCCGCGACATCGGGATTGTGGCTGAGATAGTAGTTGGTGTCGAAGAAGGCATCCGGGTTCATCTGCTGCCGCCAGCCGGTGGCATCGTAACTCGCTGCCGCCTGCGCCTGGGCGGCCGGACCCGTTGGAATGAGCGACGCGCCCAGCTGCTTGTCATAATAGGCGGGATCAACAAGCACGTCGGCTGCGGCGGCTGAACCGGACAGGAACGCCATGCGTCCCTCACCCTGGCCGTATTGCAGATAATGCAGCAAAGGAGTCACGCCTGCCGCCCTGACGTCCGGGTTCATGGTCAGGTACTTGCTGTCGGAGAACAGCAGGCTCGGATCGCGCCCCTCGCGCCACCCATAGGCCTCATAATGCTTCAACGGGTCCACCCCGGCCGCCCTCACGTCCGGGTTCTGCGCCAGGTAGTAATTGGTGTCGAACAGCGCGTCCGGGTTAAGCCCCTGCCGCCAGCCGGTCGCATCGTAGCTCCAGGATGCCTGCTGCTGCCCGGCAATCCCGGCCGGGATGACAGAGGCGCCAAGCTGCTGGTCGTAATACGCCGGGTCAACGAGCGGGTCAGCCGGCGCGGTGTTCCCGGTGGGGGACGCCGCGCGGCCCTCGGCCTGGCCGTACAGCTCATAATGGATCAGCGGGTTGAGGGCGGCCCGGCCCACGTCCGGATTCGCGGCCAGGTACTTGCTGACCGAGAACAGCAGGCTCGGATCGCGCCCTTCCCGCCAACCGTAGTACATGAAGTGCTGGTACGGGTCCGCTCCCGCCGCCGCGACATCCGGGTTCTGCCGGAGGTAGTAGCCGGCGTCGAACAGCCGGTCGGCCAAGGTGATGACCGTGGAAGCCTGGCTGCTGCCGAACGGCACGGATTCGCTGAGGCCGAAGCTCGCGCTGGTGTATGCCCCTTTGAATGCAATCGTCTGCACCACCGCCCCGCCGAGCGACAGGGTCAGCACGCCGCCATACGCATCGGTCGGCCGGTAGGCGACCGTGTCCCACCGGCCGCTGACAAGCTGGATGGTGTCACCCACTCCAAAGCCGGCCACCGTGCCGCCGAACAGCGCGCCCGCGTCGATCCGGAGCGTGGCGGCGCCCGTGCTCGCCGGCTCGAACACGAAATTCTGCCCGGCAGCCACGGCTGCCGCGGCCTCAAACGTGACATACTGGCCGAGCGACACCGTGCCGGTGCCGGAGATCGCAGCGGCCACGTAGGCCAAAAGCGGCGTCCGGCCCGGGCTGCGGACCGAGATCAGCCCGTCATTCTCCAGGCGGTCGCCAAGCGTGCCGCCGGCTGCGACCTGGAGGTTCGCGTTGACCAGGATCGAACCGCCGTTGATGAGGACCGCGGCGGCGCTTTCCATGCCGTCGCCAATGCGGAACGAGACCAGGCCCGCGCTGCCGCCCGCCGTGATGCTGCCCTGGTTGCTGACCGTCCCCTGCACCTGCAGGGCCGTGCCCGCCGTCATGGTGAGTTGGTCAGAGGCTGCGAGCGTCGCGGACGACAGGACCAGCGTTGGGCGTGAGCCGTTCAGCGTGTTGAGCGCGATCGCCAGGAAGCCGGGCAGCACGCCGGCGGCTGTTACCGTGCCGGCGGAAATGGTCGCCGTGTCCCCGGGAACGGGCGTCGCCTGTTGCATCCAGTTGGCGTCCACCGCAAAAACGCCGTCCCGTCCGTTCCAAGTCTTCGCCGCCATCGACCTGCAATCCCGATAATGCTTGCGCCTGGTTTGCCGAAGTCGGACAACCCAACCCAGGGTAGCTTTCGCGGGTAAGTTTTTCGTTAAACCAGGCCAAGTCGGCGTCCTTGTGCCCTGGAGTGGCCCGGGTGCGGCGATTTGCGTTCGGCATGGCGTGGGCGCAAGTGTCCGAAGCGGCATGAAAGAAGGTTGACGGGCCGATGATGGCGGGATCGCACGTGGCACTCGGGGTGGCGGCTTGGCTGGTCGCGGCGCCCCATCTCGGACTTCCCGCCGCGGCTCCCTCATGCCTCGGCCTGGCCCTGCTGGGGTCCTTGCTTCCCGACATCGACCACCCGAAATCCTGGCTCGGCAGGCGGGTGCGCCCGGTGTCGTCCGGCATCGCGGCAGTCCTCGGCCACCGCGGCGTGACGCACTCGGCGGTGGCCGCCGCCGCATGCATCTGGAGCCTGCACGGCGGAGCGCCCAGGTGGATCGCAGCGCCTTTGACCGTCGGCTACCTTTCTCACCTCGCCGCGGATTTGCTGACGCCGCGCGGCTTGCGGCTGGCCTGGCCGCTTCGCACCACCTGGGCATTCCCGCTCTGCAAGACCGGCTCGCCGTTCGAGCCGCTCATCGTCGCGTTGGCGCTGTTCTGGGCGGGGTCCGGCACCCTGGTTCCCCCGCTGCTGCAGGAAGCATGGAAGCAGTCCGGCCTGGCCGCGCAGCCGGCCCAACGCACGGCACAACACCCAAGGAGCACCGCCCACCGGCCGTTGTAACCTTTGCCCCAGCCCGGCGTTACCTGCCCATCACGGCAAGCGGAGGCGTTGGAGGGGCCGTCTCATCAAAACCTTCGACGGGTCGCCCGGATTGGAGGTCGGACTCGATACGTCCATCTCCGAACTCCGGAACGCGCAAAGCCAAGATGACACATCAACTTTCAAGGACTTACGCCATGACAACTCGCCTACTCATCTGCACTCTCGCCGCCTTGAGCCTGAGTTCCGGCATTGCCAGCGCCCAAAGGACGCTGCCCGCCACCTCCAACCAAGGCTCGTCCGGCGACCCGTTCACGTTCCAGGGCGACCAGATCCAGCCGATGCCGGACCCGGCGCACCGCGTCGATCCGCGCGACCCTCGTTATTCGCAAACCGTCCAGCAGCAGCAGAACGGCGAAATCCCGAAGCCAGGCGGCGGCTGCCTGAAGTACGGCGCGGCTGGCGCGGCTGGCGGCCACCTCGCGGGCCACGGCGTACTGGGCGCCATCGCTGGATGCGCGACCGGCGCTTATGTGCGTCATCGTGACAAGGCGCGAATCGCTGACCAGTACGGCAAGCAGTAAGCCGTTACGGCCAAGCCGCGGGGCACCTCCGGCCCCGCGGCGCTTCCGTGCATCGCCTATGGTTCCGACCGTTGAACCTGGACCGTGGAAGAGATCTGATCGCTCCGTTCATGCTGCACAGTGACTGATGCCAGCACGAACGACCCGCCAGCTACCTTGACGTGTGGTTCAGCCCTGCCTCACGGCCCGGCAACTGCGAGTTCCAGCGTGCCAGGCCCGGGAGCTGGCTCCCGCGGTGGGAGTCGTTGCTGCACGAGCTTCCACGCCGGCCCGAGTACGCGCGCCGCGATCTCGGCCCCGGGACGGTCCTCCGCGTAGAAGTAGCTGACGCTGCTGCTGACGATGCGGCCCGGCGATGCCACGGGGTCGGCGACAGTCAGTCCCTGCTCGCCCAGGCCTCGCGCGAGGTCGCTGGCACGTTGCCGTGCCGCTGCATTCTCAGCGGGATACCGGATGGTGATCCGGACGGGGGCGCCGAGCGGCAGCCGGGCATCGGCGTGAGATGCCGATGCCGGGCTCTCCGATGTGATGTCCTGCGCAAAAGCGCGGGTGTCCGCCACCATGGCGCAAATCGATAAGAGGCTTGCAATCAATTGGAACATTGGCCGGACACGGGGCAGACCATTGACGAAGGATGCCTCCACCGTTTTCTGCAAGCCAAGTTCTCCGTCACTTCACAATGAAACGACGAGAGGGCCACCTGGCCCTCTCGCTTCGCCAACAGCACGGCTGTTCTCCGATAAATGGTTTGCAGCCCTAAGTGTTGGCCGGGTGGTCCTGCGTCTCTGGCCGGCGCCGGCGTTCAGCCATGAACTCGTCGAACTCGGCCTTGTCCCGGGCTTGGCGCAACCGCTCCAGGAACGCCTGGAACTCGCGCTGCTCTTCCTCAAGGCGGCGCATCGTCTCGTTGCGGTACTCATCGAACGCGCGGTTGCCGCTGGTCGCCGCGCGCCCGGACCAGGAGGCACCGCCCGGCCATGCCGGACCGGAAGACGGGCGAAGGTTGAACCATGTCCCGGGCATCTCGGCCCGCCAAGCCCGCAACCGGCCGCTTCCGGCCAAATAGGCCAAGACAGCCAAGCCGAGCGGCCACCCCGCGAAGAACGCGAGCACCAGGAGCGATAGCCAGGCCGGCTTGCCCCATTCGTCCAATTTGGCTTGCAACACAGCGCACCCCACTTTCTGTATGTGAGAGCTATTTACTCTCCCGACGCGCGACTGCATCGCCGCGCGTTTAACACATTATCGTGTATCCGCCTCCGGTTTCGCTGTCCCCGCCGGCAGATCCAGCGATTGCAGGTAGATCAGCAGCCCGGCCTCCAGCAGCGCCTCCGGCGACATGGGGATTGCCAGTCGGTTGCTGTCGCCGTGGCTGACGAACAGCGTCGCGATGCCGTGGGTCAATGACCAGACATGCAGCGCCACCATGAGCGGCGGCGGCCGGCGCGGCGCGCGGCTCA
>CAXTUO010000065.1:0-10274 GCA_964247175.1 uncultured Acetobacteraceae bacterium
TACAACGAGCCGTACCACGTCGCCCGCAAGTTCGCCTCGCTCGACCACATCAGCGGCGGCCGGGCCGGGTGGAACATCGTCACCTCCTGGTCCGAGCAGGAAGCGTGGAACTTCGGTCGCGACACCCACCTCGACTACGAGACCCGCTACGAGCGGGCGCGGGAGTTCGTCGATGTCGTCACCGGGCTGTGGGACAGTTGGGAGCCGGACGCCTTCCTTCACGACAAGGCCAGCGGCCGGTTCTACGAGCCGTCGAAGCTGCACGTCCTGCACCACCGGGGCAAGCACTTCGCGGTGCGCGGCCCGCTGAGCGTCCGCCCGACGCCGCAGGGCCGCCCAGTCCTGGTGCAGGCGGGCGCGAACCCGATGGGGCAGGAGATCGCCGCCGCGGACGCGGACGTGGTGTACTCGTCGATCAACGATTTCGCGGCGGCGCAGGCCTACTACGCTTCGGTGAAAGGCCGCATGGCCCACTACGGACGCGATCCCGGCCAGTTGCGGATCATGCCCGCCCTGGTGCCGGTCGTCGGCCGGACGGCGGCGGAAGCGCAGGCCAAGCTCGACCAGCTCCAGGCGCTGATCGACCCTCTGGTGGGCCTCGCCCGCATCTACGGCCTGATGGGCGACCTGTCCGGCCATGACCTGGACGGCCCGGTGCCGGAGCCGGTCGGCGCCAAGGTCCGCAGCCTCGCCTACAGTTGGTTTGAGCGGTCCCGGCGCGAGAAGCTGTCGATCCGGCAGATGTACAGCGAGTACGCGGTCGGCGAAGGCTTCCGCGTCGTGGGCACGCCGGCGGAGGTCGCCGACACCATGGAGCAATGGATGGACGAGGGCGCGGCCGACGGCTTCAACATCACCCCGACCCACCTGCCCCATGGGATCGACGACTTCGTGGAAATGGTCGTGCCGGAACTGCAGCGCCGCGGGCGGTTCCGCACGGAGTACGAGGGCGCCACCCTGCGGGAGAACCTGGGCCTGCCGCCCTATGTCAGCCGGTGGCGGCGCGGCTCCGCACAAACGGTTTGACGGCGGCAGAAGCGGCCCGCAGGATGGCGCGGTGCAGCAAAAAGGATCGGCGCGGCCTTGCAGCGGCAGATGAAGCTCGGGTTGAACATCGTGGCGAACGGCGCCCATGCGGCCGGCTGGCGCATGCCGGAGGCCCGGGTGGACGCGGCGCTCGACATCCGGCTGTGGAAGCGCATGGCGCAGGCGGCGGAGCGGGCCTGCATCCATTTCATGTTCTGGGCCGACGGCATCGCGGTGCGCCACTCCGCCCGCGACGAGGACGAGCTGAGCTACAACGCCCGCATCGACGTGTTCGAGCCGCTGACGCTGATCGGCGCGCTGGCCGCCGTGACCGAGCGGATCGGCTTCCTCGCCAGCGCGTCCACCACCTACAACGAGCCGTACCACGTCGCCCGCAAGTTCGCCTCGCTCGACCACATCAGCGAGGGCCGGGTCGGCTGGAACGTCGTCACCTCCTGGAGCGAGCAGGAAGCCTTTAACTTCGGCCGCGACGCGCACATGGAGCACGGGCTGCGCTACCGCCGGGCGGAGGAGTTCGTGGATGTCGTCTTCGGCCTGTGGGACAGTTGGGAGGACGACGCCTTTATCCGCGACAAGGCGAGCGGGCGCTACTTCGACCCGGCCCGGCTGCACACGCCCGACCACAAGGGCGAGGTCTTCTCGGTCAAGGGCCCGCTCAACGTGGCGCGTCCGATCCAGGGCTACCCGGTGATCGCGCAGGCCGGCTCCTCCGGCCCCGGCCAGGGCCTCGGCGCCCGCATCGCCGACCTCATCTACACCGCGCAGAAATCGCGCGAGGACGCCGTCGCTTTCTGCCGCAGCGTCAAGGCGCATGGGGAAGCGGCGGGCCGGGCGCCCGGCTCCATGCTGGTCATGCCCGGCATCCTGCCCGTCATGGGCCGCACCCGGCAGGAGGCGCAGGACCGGTTCGAGCAGATGCAAAGCCTGGTGCATGAGCGGCTGGGCCTGCCCATGCTGACCGATACCTTCGGCGACCTGTCCGGCCACGACCTGGACGGCCCCCTGCCACCCGCGCTCGGCACGCACAACGCCGTCAAGAGCGCGCACGAGAGGCTGGCCCGGATGGGCCGGCAGGAGGGGATGACGATCCGCAAGCTGTATCAGGTCATGGCCGGCGCGTCGGGCCACAACGTTGCCGTGGGCACGCCCTCCGACGTGGCCGACACCATGGAGGACTGGTTCACCGCCGGCGGCTGCGACGGGTTCAACATCATGCCCGCCTTCATGCCGGACCCGGCGGTCGAGGCGTTCGAGTGGCTGGTCCCGGAATTGCAGCGGCGCGGGCTGTTCCAAACGGAATACGCCGGCGACGGCACGCTCCGCGGCAGCCTGGGCCTGGCGCGCCCGGCGCACGGGAGCCACCGGCGCCGGGCTTGACGACCAACGGGAGGGAACCCCGGATGCGACAGGCTTCACGCGGGACTGCCTTGCGGATCGCGCTCATCCTCGTCCTGGCCTCGGCGGCCTGGCCCGCCGCGGCGGAGGGCGACCCGGCGCTCGTCCAAGCCGCGCAGCCCGAGTTGGTGAAGATGCTGCCGCAGCGGGTCGCCGAGGCCCGGACGTTCACCCTCGCGGTGGCGCTCGGCTCCCCGCCCGACGACTTCCGCGACGCCAAGGGCGAGGTCGCGGGCTGGGAAATCGACATCATGCGCGCCGCGACGCAGGCGCTGGGCCTGCAGCTTGAGGTGCGGCCCACGACCTTCGACTCCCTGATCCCCGGCCTGCAAGCGAAGCGGTTCGATGCTGCCACCGGGCAGATGGGCATCTCCGACGCGCGCGAGAAAGTCGTGGACATGATCGGCACGCTCACGGGCAACGAGCTGTTCGCGGCGCTGGCCGAGTCCGAGATCAAAGTAAACAGCCTCGATGACCTGTGCGGCGTCACCGTGGGCACCACCCGCGGCTCGCGCGAGATGGTGTTCGCCGAGGACCATCAGCCGAAATGCGCGGCGGCCGGCAAGAAGCCGATCAACGCGCTGGCGTTCAACGACGGCAACGGCGCTGCCGAGGCGCTGATGAGCCGCAGGGCCGACCTGTTCTGGCTCGGCTCCACCGCGGTCAGCTACTTCGTCGCCCAGTCGCGGGGCCGGGCCAAGGTCGTCGGCAGCTACACCGACGTGAGCTACCTCGGCGTGGCGTTGCCGAAAGGCTCCGACCTGGCCGCGCCGCTCCAGGCCGCCATCCAGCACCTGATCGACGGTGGCACCTATGCCAAGATCGTCGCGAAATGGGGCTTGGAAAGCAACGCGGTCAAGCAGGCGCCGCTGAACCCGGCCGGCACGCCGCGTTGACGGAAGGGGGTGCCGCCCTGTCGCCGGCGGACGGCACGGCCCTGGACGATGCGGCGCCCCTGCGCGTCGTCCCGCTTCGCCATCCCTGGACCTGGTTGGCCAGCGCCGTCACCGCCCTTCTCGCCGCCCTGGCGCTGTTCAGCGTCGCGACCAACCCGGCCTTTCGCTGGCCGGTGGTGGCCGAGTACCTGTTCGACGGGCAGATCCTGCTGGGCCTGGGGCGCACGCTGGAGCTGACGGGAATCGCCATGGCCATCGGCTTGGTCCTCGGCACCGTGCTGGCGGTGATGCGCCTGTCGTCCAACCGCTGCTGTCCACGATGAGCTGGGCCTACATCTGGTTCTTCCGCAGCGTCCCGGCATTGGTGCAGTTGATCTTCTGGTACAACTTCGGCGCGCTCTACCCGACGATCTCCGTCGGCCTGCCCTGGGGGCCGACGCTGTTCAGCGCCAGCGCCAACACGCTGATCACGCCGCTGTTCGCGGCATTGGCCGGGCTGGGGCTGGCGCAGGCGGCCTACACGGCCGAGGTGATCCGCGGCGGCATCCTTTCCGTGCCGCCCGGCCAGACGCGCGCCGCGCTGGCCTTGGGCATGCGGCCGATGACCACCTTCCGCCGCATCGTGTTCCCCCAGGCGCTCCGCGTCATCATCCCGCCGGTCGGCAACGAAGTGGTGTCGATGGTCAAGAGCACCTCGCTCGTCAGCGTGATCGCCATGGCGGACCTGCTCTACACCGCGCAGCTCATCTATGCCCGGACCTACGAGACCATTCCGCTGCTGATCGTCGCCTCGCTCTGGTACCTGTTCGTCGTGTCCGTGCTGTCGGCCGGGCAGCACGTGCTTGAGCAGCGGTTTCGGCAGCGGTGACGGACGCCATGGTGCGGATTCGCGGACTGTCGAAGCGTTACGGCGCGCGGGAGGTGCTGCGCGGCATCGACCTCGACGTGGCCGCCGGCAGCGTGATGTGCGTCATCGGCCCCTCCGGTTCCGGCAAGAGCACGCTGCTGTCCTGCATCAACCACCTGGAGCGCATCGACGCCGGGCGCATTTGGGTCGCGGGCGAGCTGGTGGGCTACCGGGAGCGGGGCGGCGTCCTGTACGAGCTGCCGGAGCGCCAGATCGCCCGGATGCGCCAGCGGGTCGGCATGGTGTTCCAGCAGTTCAACCTGTTCCCGCACATGACCGCGCTGGGGAACGTCATGGAAGCACCGGTCCAGGTGAAGCGCACGCCCGCCGCCGAGGCAGGCGCCCGGGCGATGGCACTGCTGGACCGCGTGGGCCTTGCGTCCAAGCATGCGAACTTCCCCGCCCAGCTTTCGGGCGGGGAGCAGCAACGCGTCGCGATTGCTCGCGCGCTGGCCATGGACCCCGTGCTGATGCTGTTCGACGAGCCGACCTCGGCGCTCGACCCCGAGCTGGTGGGGGAGGTCCTTGCGGTCATGCAGGACCTGGCGCGCTCCGGCATGACGATGATGGTGGTGACGCACGAGCTGGCCTTCGCCCGGGAGGTCGGGGACGAGCTGGCCTTCATGGATGCCGGGGTGGTCGTGGAGCGCGGGCCGCCGCGCAGCGTGCTTTCGGCCCCGCAACAGCGGCGCACGCGGGATTTCCTGTCGCGGGTGCTGTGACGGGAACGGCGGGTTTCAAATGGTCGAAAGCGGCGGTCCGACGATAAGTGGGCTCGAAGTGGGTGCCGAAGAAATGCAGGGCAACCAGCCTACGCACCGCCATAAAGGTCTTCGACCGTGATGACGATCCCAGGCGGGTCCATCGCGATCGGGCCACCCACGACGACCAGTGTATCAATGCTGGCGCCAACCCGGCGGTGGTGGGTGACCATTCGCCTGACAGGGTGGACAATCAAGTGATGCGCGACCGATGGCACCCGGAAATAGTCAGCCAGCTTGCCGCCGGTGTCCGTCGATGCCGTCCCGGGCGAAAGCACTTCCACGATGACCACCGGGTGCGGAGCCGCGACGGCATCGTCGGCCATGGGCGTTCCGCAGTTCACCAGCGCGTCCGGCTCGTAGTCGCTGTCGCCGGTTTCCACCGTCGCGCCATCAGGCAATGCCTGGCAACCAACGCCAGCAACCGCGACCGCGCGGTCCAGCGCCCTGTAAACGGCTCCCTTGACCCGAAGGTGCGCGCCGCGTTCCGGCGCCATGGCGACGATGCGGCCGTCCACCCGTTCGTAGCGGCCCCGCGGCTGCGCTTCACACCACCGCCTGAACTCCTCGCGGGAGTAGTGCCGCTCTGTCTCGGCCGACAGAAGGGTCATCGAGAATTCCATGTTGACGTTGACCGTCGCCCGGCATCGTGCCGCAAAACAC
Organism: uncultured Acetobacteraceae bacterium; assembly: GCA_964247175.1. Classification (GTDB taxonomy): domain Bacteria; phylum Pseudomonadota; class Alphaproteobacteria; order Acetobacterales; family Acetobacteraceae; genus CAHJXG01. The sequence goes on from CAXTUO010000065.1 coordinate 5,670, forward strand.
CCGGAGGGCCAAGCAGGTCCGCAGCCCCTGCCCATCCGCCCACGATTGCTGCATTGTGTCCTCTCCCCAAGGGAGCCGACGATGCACCACCGCCTGGCCGCGGCTCTGCTATGCCTCCTGGCCGTCATGCCGCCCGCCGCAGCCGCCGCCCTGCCGGACGCCGTCGCAAGCCGCGGCAGCCTTGCGGTTGCCGTGGTGCCCAACTACCCGCCGATGGAGTTCCGCGACCCGGCCACCGACGCCCTTTCCGGCTTCGACATCGAGCTGGGCGAGGCGCTGGCCCGCAAGCTGGGCCTGCGGATCGCCTGGCAGGAAACCAGCTTCGAGCAGATGATGCCTGCCCTCGCCACGGGCCGCGTGGATGCCGTCCTGTCCGGCATGACGGACCTGGCGAGCCGGCACGAGGCGGCGTCCTTCGTGGACTACCTCCGCAGCGGCCCGCAGTTCTTCGTCCAGCAGTCCCGCGCGTCCGGCTTCCCCGGCATGGCGGCCCTGTGCGGCAAGAGCGTCGGCGCCAGCCGCCGCACCTCCTTTCCCAAGGAGATCGCCGCCTGGAGCGACGCCCACTGCCCCGGCGATCCCATCCGGGTCGTCGGCACGGAAGGCTCGGGCGACGCGCGCATCCAGTTGAAGCAGGGCCGCATCGACGCGGCCGTGCAGGGCAGCGAAACCCTGCCCTACGTGATGGAGCAGGAGCCGCGCGCCTATGCCCCGGTCGGCCCTCCCATCGCCACCCAGCTCACCGGCATCGCCCTGCTGGCCAAGGAAACCGGGCTGCAGCAGGCGGTGGCCGCGGCGCTCGACGGCCTGATGGCCGACGGCACCTACCAGGCGCTGCTGGCGAAATGGCACCTCGCGGACAACGGAATCGAAAAGGCGACGGTCAATGCTGGACGGTAAGGCGCTTGCAAGCATCCCCCTTACGCCCTCCAACACGGCCCCGCCCGCCCCGGAATACCCATGGCCGGCCCCCTACACCTCCGCCCTGTTCCTGTCCTTCGACGTGGACGCGGAGGCCGCCTGGACCAGCAAGGACGCGCTGCACGCCGAGCGACTGATCACCATGAGCTATGGCGGCTACGAGGCGCGGGTCGGCACGCCGAAGCTGCTCGAACTGCTGGACCAGCTCGGCCTCAAGGCGACGTTCTTCGTCACCGGCTGGTCAGTGGACGCGCACCCCGGCATGGCGGAGTCGATCCTGCGCGCCGGGCACGAGATCGGGCACCACGGCTACCACCATCTCCTGCCCGACCCCGGCGATCCCTGGATCGAGGAGGAGCTGGAGCGCGGCTTCGAAGCGCTGCGCCGCCGCCTGGGCGTGGTCCCCACCGGCTACCGCGCCCCGTACGGCGAGTTCACCGAGGCGCTGCGGACGGCGCTCGTGCGCCATGGCATCACCTACACCTCTTCTTTCCGGGACGACGTGCGCCCGTACCGGCACCGCCTGGCCGACGGCTCGCCGGGCACGGTGGAGCTGCCGGTGACGGCCAGCTACGACGACTGGATGCATGGCCTGTCCGCGCGGTTCAGCCCGCGCCCGATCTTCCCGAAGGAGCACGTGCTTTCGATCTGGAAGGACGAGCTGGACGAGATCCGGGACTGGGGCGCCATGGTGACGACCGTGCTGCATCCGCAGTGCAGCGGGCGGCCGATGCGCCTGCGCCTGCTGCGGGAGTTCCTGCGGTACGTCCAATCCTGCCCGGACGTTTGGATCGCGACCGGCGAGCAGGTCGCCGCCAACTTCCTTCGGCACGAGGCGGCGGCTTGATCGGTCGGCGCGCCCTGCTGCGGGCCGCGACTGCGGCGCCGGGCCTGGCGCTGCCGGGCGTGGCGCGCGCTGCGTCGCAGACCACGCTGCGCTTCGTGCCGGTGATCGACCTGACCTTCCTCGACCCGGTTTACACGACAGCGCAGGTGTCCCGGAATCACGGGTTCATGGTGTATGACACGTTGTATGGCACCAACTCGGCGCTGGAGGTGTCGCCGCAGATGCTGGCCGGCCATGTCGTGGCCAGCGACGGGCGGCAGTGGGACCTCACGCTGCGCGACGGCCTCCTGTGGCACGACGGGTCGCGCGTGCTGGCCCGGGACTGCACGGCGAGCATCCGCCGCTGGGCGCGTCGCGACGCGTTCGGCGCCGCGCTGATGGCCGCAACGGACGAGCTGTCGGCGCCGGACGACCGCACGGTCCGGTTCCGGCTCGGCCGCCCGTTCCCGCTGCTGCCCGCCGCATTGGGCAAGCCAGCGGTGCCGGCGCCGTTCATGATGCCGGAGCGCCTCGCCAGCCAGGACCCGTTCAAGCCGCTGACGGAAGTCGTCGGCAGCGGCCCGTTCCGCTTCCTGGCCGACGAGCGGGTGCCGGGCGCGCGCAACGCGTACGCCTGCTTCGACGGCTACGTGCCCCGCCCGGACGGCACGCCGGATTGGACCGCCGGGCCGAAGGTGGTGCATTACGACCGCGTGGTGTGGACCACGATGCCGGACGCCGCCACCGGGGTCGCCGCCCTGCAAACGGGCGAGCAGGACTGGCAGGAAACCGTGCCGCACGACCTGCTGCCCGTGCTGAAGCGCACGCCCGGCCTCGCGGTCCGCGTGCTCGATCCCCGCGGCTACGCCTGCATGATGCGCGTCAACCACCTGCAGCCGCCCTTCAACAACCCGGCCATTCGCCGGGCGCTGCTGGGCGCGGTGGACCAGGCCGCGTTCATGACCGCCGTGGCCGGGAGCGACCCGGCCTACCAGGTGTCGCCGCTCGGCTTCTTCGCCCCGGGGACCCCAATGGCCAGCGACGCCGGCCTCGACGTGTTCCGCGGCCCGCGCGACATGGCCGGGGTGCGCGCGGCGGTGAAGGCGGCCGGCTACAACGGAGAGAAGGTGGTGCTGCTGGTCCCGGCCAACTCCTTGGCGCAGAAGCCGCTCGGCGACGTGGCGGCCGACATGCTGGCGCAGGCCGGCATGAACGTGGAGTACGCCGGGCTGGACTTCGGCACCGTGCTGCAGCGTCAGCAGAAGAAGGAGCCGGTGGCGGGGGGCGGCTGGAGCGCCGGCGTCGCCAACTGGCAGGGCATCGACTGGCTGAACCCGGTGGCGAACGTCAGCCTGCGCGGCGACGGCAGCGCCACCGGCTGGTACCGCAGCGAGCGGATGGAGGCGCTGCGCACCCGATGGCTGGCCACGACGGACCTCCTGGAGCAGCAGCGCCTGTGCCGCGACATCCAGTTGCTGGCGCTGGACGAGGTTCCCTTCATCCCAATCGGTGAGTACAAGCAGCCGACAGCCCACCGCACCGCCGTGACCGGCATCCTGGACGGGACGGCGGTGTTCTGGAACGTGCGCCCGGCATGACGGCCACCGCGATCTTCGGCAGCCATGTCCTGACCCGGCGCGATGGGGGGCAGCACGTCCTGCGCGACCATTGGGTTCTGCTGGAAGGCCGCCGCATCGCCGCCGTGACCGCCAACCGGCCCCACGCTGACTTAGTGTTCGACAAGCCCGGGCGGTTCATCCTGCCGGGGCTGCTGAACCTGCACAACCATTGCTTCAGCGAGGCCGTGGCCCGCACCCACACGGAGGACGGCCACGGCCGCCGGAACAACGCGAGCATCGTTTACACCGTCCTGCTGCCGTTGACCCGGCGCGGCGCCGGCCTCCTATCGCCCTCGGAGCGGCTGGACGCGGCCCGGCTCGGCATCCTGCAACTGCTCAAGGGCGGGGCGACGACGGTTATGGAGCCGTTCCGCAACGCCATCCCGGAGATGTTCGACGCGGCCGCGGAGATGGGCATCCGGTTCTACGGCGCGCCCTACCTGTTCTCGACGGCGGACGCGCAGGCCGGGGCGGACGGGACCGTGCGCTACGCCGGCGACGATGGGGAGGCCGACCTTGCGGCGTGGGACGCCCTGCATCAGCAATGGCAGGGGCGCGCGGACGGGCGCATCCGCCTGGCGATGAGTCCCCACGCGACCGACACCTGCGGCCCCGACCTGCTGCGGGCCTGCGCGGCCCGCGCCCGGGCGCTCGACGTGCCGATCACCACCCACCTGGCGCAAAGCCAGCCGGAGGTCGCGACGATCGCCGCGCGCCACGGCGGGCGCACGCCGGCCGAGTACCTGGACTGGCTGGGCCTGCTCGCTCCCGACCTGCTCGCGGCGCACTGCATCGCCAGCACCGACGCGGACCTCCGCTTGATGGCGGCGCGCGGCGCGACCGTTTTGAACTGCCCGCGGGTGTTCGCGCGCAGCGGGGTCACGGCGGCGTTCGGCCGCTTTGCCGGGCATGGCGTCCGCACGGTGGTCGGCACCGACGGCTACAACATGGACCTGCTGGGCGAGCTGAACGCGGCTTCGATGATTTCGAAGATCGCGGCCGGCGCACCCGGCGTGGCGGCCGCGCCGGAGCTGATCGACGCCGTCACCGCGGCCGCGGCGGCAGCGATCAGGCGGCCCGACCTTGGTGTCATCGAGCCGGGCGCCGCCGCCGACCTGACCGTCGTGGACATGTCCCACCCGCACTTGCAGCCGATGGCCGATCCTCGGCGCGGGCTGATCGCCCTGGCCAACCGGGCCAACATCGAGCAGGTGATCGTGGACGGGCGCGTGCTGATCG
>CAXTUO010000066.1:0-10246 GCA_964247175.1 uncultured Acetobacteraceae bacterium
ACTATGTTCTTCCTTTGGTGAGGAGCTTAATGCAGATGATCCGCCTTGGGATTAGCGTTGTGGCAAACCGGACTGTCATATGCTGATTGCACCAGCTTTGGGTTGCGCTATTCGCGTCAGACTTTTGCATCAGGAAAAGCTTGGAAGATCAACCAGCCTGTAGGGATGCAAATATCTTGATTTCCGGAAGCGTGTTGCTCCAGATGAAGAATGCTGCAACTTTGGCCCGATGCCGAAGCAGCCCCTTCACAAAAACCATGACACAGTTTCGCCCATCATGGTGGGTCCACAGACCTTCGCAGAACGCCCCAAACTGGCCGTATACATCGCTCAGATAATCGCAGGGTGGGCGCAAGTTGATCTTGCCCTTGCAGTCACGTTCGCTCGCTATACGCGGCAAAATATCGAGCAATCGATTGATATTTATCTCTCAAATGAAGGGTTCGCGGCACAGGGTAAAATGCTCGATGCTGCGGCAAAGAGTATCCTTACAAAGAACAACTTTTTGTTATACAGAGCCACGATGAGATTCGTAAAACTTAACTATAACGTTAGAAACGAAATGGCTCACTGGGGGTGGGGTGTCACTGATATTTTACCTGATGCTCTAATTATATTTGATCCGATTAACAGTAAGAAGTTTAATAGCCTTATGTTTAACATTGGCGGCCAAAACATGGGTGCCATTATACCACGTATTATGGAGTTAAAGGCAGAAGCTGAGAAAAATTACTTCTTCTACAAAGAAACCGACCTGAAAAAATGTGCTGACGATATGTTTCAAGCTGAAATCTACGCTGATCGTCTTCAGCAACTTAGCTCATCTACATCAGATATACAGGAAGGTCGTGGCATTTTACTTAAAAGGCCTGAAATTAAGCAGTTTTATGAGAAAATAGTTGCTGATGAAGCGAAAGCTTCGAGGTCTTAGTTTCCGTAATGGCCGTTGCCGGCTTCTGGCTTTCTACCGCAGGCGAAGCCCCCTCCCTTCAAGGGAGGGTTTGCGAAGCAAATGCGGAAGGGGGAGGGTCGAGCCGCAATCCGACTGCAACCCGTTACGTGACGAATTAGGAATGGGTCAGCATGGGATATGGTCGCCCAGATCTTCCCTGCCCGCCTGCTGCCGCAGTTGCGTCCGAGGAACGCCGGTTGCGTCTTTCTCCAGCATGTCGCCACAGCGTCCCCCCCCCCAAACCCCTTTGCTACGGCATTGACGCATATGCGTCAATGCCGTAGTACCTGGTCATGCAGACGGTCACGGAAACCCCGATCTTCACGCGCAAGGCGGACGCCCTGCTGAGCGCGCGGGAGCGCACGGACCTCATCACCCTGCTGGCGTGGAACCCGCTCGCAGGCGACGTGATCCCGGGTACCGGCGGCGTGCGCAAGCTGCGCTTCGCGGGCGGCGGGCGGGGCAAGCGCGGCGCCTTCCGGGTGGTCTACTACGTTCTCACCGCCGAGCTGCCCATCGTGGCGATCACGCTCTACGGCAAGAACGAGAAGAGCGATCTCACGTCGGCCGAGCGGGATGGCGCCCGGCGGATCGTGGACGCCATGAAGGCGCAGTTGCGGCGGCATCGGGCCGCCGGATGACGGAGGAGGGCAAAGCCATGACGGGCGAAGCGGAAGAGCAGAGCGAGTTCCTGGAAGCCATGCAGCAGGCGGCGGATATCCTGACCGGCAAGCTCGCGCCCGGGCGCGTGCATCGGGTGCCACCGCGCGACGTGGACGTGAAGGCGATCCGGGGCAAGCTCGGGCTGAGCCAAGAGGCGTTTGCGAGGCGCTTCGGGTTCAGCGTGGGAGCGGTACGGGAGTGGGAGCAAGGGCGGCGGCGGCCGGAGCAGGCCGCACGCACGCTGCTGTTGGTGATCGAGCATGACCCGCAGGCAGTCATGGCCGTGCTGGACCGCGCCGCTGCGGCGTAAGCGACACGCTGGCGAATGGGGCCGCCGCTTCTTGGCCCACTGGCAGCATCCGTGCGAATTTTTACGGTAGCGGCTGGGCCGTGATTCCTCACCCGCCGTGTTTCGCATCGGATCAGCAGCTTACGCCGGCGCGGCATTCAACCGCCTCGATACTCACTCGGGAGCGCCTGCTTCACGACAACCTTGGGCATGGCAGGACAATCATAGGTTGATTTCTGCGGGGTTATCGTAAGCAAAGACGCCCTATCCAGCTTGGAAATCCGCCACTCACGACAACGGACTGGTTGTCGTGAACTGACGCTCGAAGCGGGCGCGCGGCTCTGCTCAGGCCCTTACCGTAAAAATTCGCGCCGATGCTGCCAGTGGGCCTTCTTGGGCCATCCAGGTATGGATCAGGCTCGCTTGCTTGTCGGAGTTCCTTGTTCGACCCCCCGGAGGGGTCGATGCGTCGGGGCGTTCCTCGTCCCGACGCCTTTTGGCGGCTGCGGCGCGCAGCGGAGGGCAAGGGCGGCGCCGCTTGGCGCCGGGACCGGACCCGCGCGCAGCCACGCGCAGCCGCCGCTTGGCGGCGAGCATGGCGAGCACGGGGAGGACCCACCCCTTGCCCGCAGCGAGCACCGCGGCACTCGCTCTCTGTTGTGGGGAGGGGTTTATGAGGGCAGTCGGCTCCACTTTTGCCAGCGCTCAGTGCGTTCTGCCATCCATTCGGCATCACGCTTTGCTTTGCGGGCTGCCATCCTGGCGTCTTGTTGCTGCCGTTCGGCTTCGGTGAACGTGGGAAGCTGCGCTAGAATCACTTCTAAGGGGGTTTCTCGGCCAGCTTGGCCATCGCAGTGGGGCAGCAGCAGCCGGGGCTGCACGGGCCGCGGCACCGGCACGGCGATCGGCTCCTTGGGCAGCAGGAAAAGGTAGGCGTTGCTGGTCTGCTCGGCCCGGGTCGCGCCCTTGCCGCCCGCGGGCCAGGGCCGGCGCACCACGCGCTGCTCCCACGCCAGCAGCTTCAGCTCGCGCAGCGCCTTCACCGCCCGCCCCACTGTGCGCGCGCTGGTGCCGCTGTCCGCGGCCAGGGTGGCATACGAGGGGTCGCACTGCCCGTCCTCGCCCAGGCGCTTGAGCAAAGCCTTGGCGACGTTGGCCTGCTCGGCGGGCAGGTTGCCGACGTGGCGCTCGGCCTCCACCCGCGCCTCCCAGATCCGGCGCTCGTCGGTGCTGAGCGCCCGGCGCGGGCCGTCGCCGAACAGACTGCCCCGGTGCCAGGGGCGGGGGTGGTGGGGGTTGGGCGTGGAGGGCGACACGCGGGCGCAATGGCGTCCGGTGCCGGCGGCGATGGGCTGTGCGTCGGGCAAAGCGATCCCTTCCTCGGCTGGGCCAAGGGGCGAGGAGGGCTGGCGCCAGGACGTGCGAAGCCGTGGCAAGTCAGGGCTTGCAAAAAGCGGCCGATTGAGGGATGCTGCTGATTGTTCACGTCAGCAATATCCTCGGCTTCGGCCGGATGTCCTTCGGCCCGCCCTCCAAAGGCGGGCCTTGGCATTTCTAGGTGCTGGGTATCAGCGATCCTTTCTGGCTCACCGTGGATTCACCCGCGGCAGTTCCCACCTTGTCACATCTTCCGGCGCAACGTCGAGATGCAACCTTTCTCCTACAATCACTTATTTGAGTAAGTGATCACCTGCTTAGAAACTCGCTCACCAGATCTCGCATGATTTCAGCAACGGTGAGGCCTTGCTGCGCAGCCCGCACCTTCAATCTAACGTGCACTTTGCGCTCCAAATCGAAGTTGACCCGCACGGTCGCTCCCTTGTCGGCCAGGCTGGACAAGGTGGCCGTTTCCTTCCTGGCTCTGCTCGGCCGACCAGCACGTAGCGCACCTCCCTTGCCCACGCTCATCCGCTCTATCCCTCAAATACTCAACTAAGCAATTGCTTAACTTCGTCAGCCAGCGCCCGCACTTCGCGAGCGGCCTCCCCATCCGGCTCGGTGTCGAGCACAGTCGTCCCAAGTGCAGCAGTGCCAGGGTAGCTGACGCGCTGCGTCACCCGTGCTGTCAAGATCGGCAACCCATAGCCTGTTAGCGCTTCCGTGATCTCGGCGCCGATCTTCGTTCCCTTGATCGCACGCGACACGACGAAGGCAGCCCGCAACTTGCCGTCTGTCACCTCGATACGCTGCTTCACCAGATCCACCAAGTCAGCCGTGGCCCATATGTCATACGGAGACGGCTGCACTGGAATCAGGACGAACGAGGCCGCTTTGATGGCAGATATCGCCAGATCTGCCGCCTGGGGCGCGCCGTCGATCACCACGAAATCCTGGCGGGCGATGTTCCGCAGGTCCCGCTCAATGGTCGGTCGGTCAATACCCACCACCGTTACCGGCTGCTCGTCCCGTACGGCCGCCCAGTCGCGGGCGCTGCCTTGAGGGTCAGAATCGACCAAGAGCACCCCCGCGCCGCCAAGCTGGAGGGCACGGGCCAGATGGGTTGCGATGGTCGTCTTGCCAGCGCCTCCTTTCTGATTCAGAACCGCTATGACGTGCATCCCGCCACCTTTTGAGCCTCTGATGTAAAACGCGATTACTCAAGTCAACACGGTCAGGCTTGCCGTACGCCTTCCAAGATCAGGCACGGCCGGGGATGTTGGCCCGCTCATGGAACACGCCGGTTATGGCCGGCGGCGTGCGACGGTAGCGAATCCAGTAAGGGCCGACCTTGATCCAGGCTTGCCCCGGCCGCGCAAGCGCCGGATACGGCCGAGGCGCGGACAGCCCGGCGGAGGGGTTGCGCTCAATCAGGCGGGCGGCTTCTGCAACGGCTGCGACCAAGTTCCGTATCGCCTCCGGACGCTCAAGCCTCGCGTAAGCTGCGCCGAGTTCCCTGACCTGCTGCTGCGCCCGCGGGGTGAGTTCAATCAAGGCTCGTGGATTGCGGCAGTGTGCTTCGGTCGCTCGGCAAGCTTCGCTTCAAGCTGCTCGGCTGCGTGGCGCAACTCGTCCAGCAAGGGTTCGAGCGGCACAGTCTGCCCCGCCGCGAGCTGGGCGTCGCTCTCGTCCATCGCTTCGAGCCACCCGGCCGGGACAGGGCGAGGTGCGGTGTCGTCATGATCCATGCGGAGAAGGTAGCGCATTGACCCCGCCGGCAGAAGCACGATCTGCTCCCATGGTGCAACGATGCCGGCAAGTCCTCGTCAGCCTGCGACGGCTTCCGCGCGGGTCCGAATACTCACCTCGGCCCAGTCCCCGCGCCGGCCCGGCGCTGCCCGCCCTTGGCAACTTCCGGGCTACTCTGCTTCCACTCCGCCGCACTTTCCATAATTAAGGTTATGGGTTGCTGCGGTGCAGCATGGCGCTGCACGTCGGGCGCCGGCCGCCATCGTCGGCCTAAACTTCTGACGGGAGCTGCAGGTCCAGTTCGTGGACAAGGGAGCGCACCAGATCGCGTCCTGTTGCCGGCTTCTCGCAGCGCGGCAGGCGAGCGTAGGCCTGGGGAATGGCATTCGAACCGTAGCCGGTGGTGAGCACCACGGGCACGCCGCACGCCCACAGCGCGTCCACCACCGGCCAGATCGCCTCGCCGCGCAGGTTCACGTCCAGCAGCGCGGCGTCGAGCCGGCCGGGCGCCGTGGCCAGGCACAGCGCCCGCGCGACGGTGGGCACGGGACCAAGCACCTCCGCGCCCGCTTCTGCCAGCACTGCGGTGACCGCGTCCGCAATGGCGTACTCGTCCTCCACCACCAGGATGCGCCGGTTGTCCAAGCGTGCGGCGGCCCCGGTCGTGCTCTCGGTCACGTCCTGCCCACCTCGTCCGGGCCTGCCTCGTTCCGGAACATGCCGACCGGCAGGACGATGCGGCAGCGCACGCCGCCGGGCGCGAACTCCAGCGCCGTTTCCGCATCGAGCTGGTAAGGGAGCGCCGCAGTGATCAGCTCGGTGCCGAAGCCGCGTTGCGCGGGCGGCCCGACGGGCATGGACACTCCGCTTTCATGCCAGTCGATCACCAGGCGCCCGCAGCCGCCCTGCTCCATGCGCCAGATGACGGAAAGCCGGCCCGAGGCTTGGGCGAGCGCGCCGTACTTCATGGCGTTGGTGGCCAACTCGTGCAGCGCGAGCGCCATCACTTGCACCTGGTCGCCCGACAACTCGACCACCGGACCCTCAACATGAGCCTGGCCGTCCAGCCCCACGCCATGGGCGTTCAGCTCGGCGCGCACGATCTCGGCCACCGGCACGGACCAGTCTTGCTTGCTGCCCGAAAGCAGGCCCTGCACGCGGCCGAGCGCGGCGAGGCGTGCACCGTATTCCACTAACGCAGGGCCACGGCCGAGCGTGCGGTCGGCGATGGAACGCACCACGGCGAGCAGGTTGCGCGTGCGGTGCTGCAGCTCGGCCATCAACACGGTCTGGCGCGCCTGCATGCGGCGGCGCTCGGTCACATCGCGCTGCGCCGCCACCCAGTGCCGCACGCGTCCCTGCTCGTCGCGCACCGCGGTGATCAGCCACTCGACGACGTACTCGCCCCCGTCCTTGCGGTAGTTGACCGCCTCGCCCTCGGCTGGCCCACCTGCGGCGAGCTGCGCGTGCAGCCGGTCCAGGGCCGCCCGGTCCGTCCGCGGCCCTTGCAGGAAGCGCGGCGAGCGCCCGACCGCCTCGTCTGCCGTGTAGCCTGTCATGGCCGTGAAAGCCGGGTTGACATACTCGATCACGGGGCCGGGCGGGTCCAGCTCCGGGGAGGTCACGAGCACCGCGTCGGCCACGGCCTCGATCGCCACCCTGAGCAGCGCGAGGCTGGATGCCGAGGCATTGGTCCTTTCCACGCTTTCCGTCCTGGTCCTGTCCTGATTCCGCACGCGACCGTCCCCCAGCGGGGTTGCCAACCCGGCAGGCGAACGGGTGGGGTCGGCAAGGGTTTAGGTTTGTGACCACAACGTGAAAGGGTCTGACTGTCGCGGAAGCGGTCAGGCAGTGCGCCAGCGCCGCCTGCGTGGCACGGCAGTCCCAGCTCGTGGCGGAGCTGCACGCCGATGGGCGGCTCACGGAGGCTGCGGAACAGCTCCTTGCAAGCTTTGAGGGGATCCAGCGGCAACACAAAACGCACTTCTCGCGCCTGAAAGGCCGACCGGTTGATTTCCCATAACTGGCGATTATCGGGCAAGCAGGTGAAGGGCAGGGCAGTTGGTGGGCAACAGGCACGAAAAGTGTTACTTTGCAACGATGTCTCCAACAGAAGATCGTTGGCTTGGTGTCGCGAGAGAGCTGAACGTGCAGGTAACTGCTCCATGTACAGTAACGTTGGATGGAAAGCAGATTACATTTGCAACGTACTTCCAGCACTTTGGCGGTTCTTGTGGAATAGTCACCGATCCGGACTGGTCAGCGATTGAGCCGCATACTGATGCGCTGTCCGCAGCTGGATTCGGATATTCATGTATCTCCTTTGAAAAAGGGACGGATATCGAAAGTTTACGTGAAGTTCTTGCAGACTGGGGGTGGACAGGTCCGCCCGAAGACAAACCAGAGTGGGCTTAGAAGCGAAGCCTGGCTGCCAAGACACAGGGGAAAGTCGTGGCCACTCAGACGCACATGGAAGCCCTCTTGCAACGGATGCTGAAGATGAGCGCCGCAGACATCTCCGTCCTGGAGGCAGCGTCCAAAACACCCGGCAGCGGGATGACGACCACCCCGAGTAGCGCCAACGACGCTCTATGGTCCGAGATGCAGAAGCTTGGATGGACAACCGTTAAAGGCGAGGAGCTGCCGTTGGGCGAGGGCAAGTCGTTGCAGCTTCGGATCTTTACCATCACTCCAGCAGGTAGCCAGCCCATCTCGGAGCTGCTTGCGGCCTACCTTGAGGCGAGACGTGGTAGGCAAGCAACCGTCCCAACTGATCTCCCTCGCGCCGATGCCAAGTAACACATTGGTTTGGCAGGAGGTTGTGCCGTAGCAGGCAGGCTATACCTCGACTGGGACGGGCTGATGCCAAACGGCCGCGCTCACCGCGGCGCAGCGGTCGGCCGTCGCCGTGATTTCAGGCGGGCAACCCTGTCCGTGGCCTTCGCTGGAGGGGGCACCGGCTGCCATCCCGCGATGATCCGCACGCACTCCCGCCCTCGGGCCATGTCAGTGATGAGTGGGAAATGCCGGCGCAGCTCGACGACGGCCGACAGCTCCCCGTCCTCGTTGAACACACGACGGATCGCAGCGGCGGTCTCTTCGTCCACACAGAACATTGCTCCACCATGAGGAGACGAACGGGGACGGGCAAGTGAAATGCTGTCGGCGCCCGTCCTGGCTCGGCCGCGCCAGTCTTCCAACGCTGCCAAGAGGTGGCGGCACCTTGCGGTGCCGCCGAGCTTGGGAAAGCCATGCAGCCCTGAACTGCATGCGGTTAACCTACAGTTGCACCGTAACGTTTGCAAGTTGCAGTATCGTGTCAGGGCAACTTTTCCGTGCTCAGTGCACTCGCAAAGATTGCAAAGGATTGAAGGCCAATCAGCTGCTACAGTTGAGCACGACGTGTCGGCTTACCGGGCTGCGCTGTGCAGGATGCGACAGCGGGCCTCGGCACTGAGCACACAGGTGACCCAGACGCTGGCAAGCAGCCGCACCAAGTCGATCCCCTTACTTGGTAAAGCCGAACCCGGGCTTTCCATCGGACATCATGGCCGGATAGCACTTCGCCGTTGGCGTATAGGGGTCGTGCCATGGGCGGAGATACCCGGCATCGATCCATCCTTTCTCGCCTGTCGGCCGGACCACCCGGAGGAAGCCGGCGGTGGGCTGCTGCGGCGCCTCCACGATGACATTCGTCGCGGCGTAGCTGACGATGCGGGCAGAGGCGGACGGAGCCTCCAGGATGGGCACGCCGACCTTGGAGTCCATCGCGTCCTTGGGCGATATGGCGAGCTGCATGCAGACAGCGCCGCCCAGGGGCCGCACGGCGTGGCGGCCTTCGGCGTGGACTGCCCCGTTCGCGACAAGAACCAGGAGGATGGCGGCATGGGAAAGGCGCATGGGTGGTCTCCTATGAACGAGGCAGGAGGACGGGGGAGCTGGCGGCCGAGGCGCCGATCCTGCTGGTGACGGACGCGCGCCACTCGCCGACCGTGGTGACGCCAGGGGTGATGCCGTTGGCCCGGAACTGGGCGGCGGTCAGGCCGGCTACCTGATACGACATGATGTCGCTGTCCGCGGCGCCGGCGACGGCGGCGGCGTTGCCAGGGCCGAAGTTGTAGAAGCCCCGCACGTCGAGCACGGACGGGTTCGGCACGTCGTGCAGTTGAAGATATTCCGCGCCCTGCCGCAGGTACTCGGCGGCGGCGATGCTCTGGGTCGCGGGGTCGAGCTTCCCGGCCAGCCCGGGCACGATGTTGGCGGCGAGGCTCGGGTCACGGGCGAGGGCGGCGTTGAGCGAGGCCGTGAAGCTGCTGTCGGTCATCTGGAAAGCGCCGCTGATGCTGCCGGTGCCGCCCGGGTTCGCCGTGCAACCGCTTTCCAGGGTGCAGGTGGCGGCGACGGAGACGGCGGTCACGCCGACCGCCTCCGCATTCTGCGCTGCTGCCTCGCCCCAGCTCCGCGACATCATGGACGCCATGGCGGCGCTGTCCGACCCGTCCGCCGCCGGGCTGCCGCTCGCGGCTGATGGGTCCGGCGGCTGCGGTGGCGTGAACAGCGTGCCGGTCGGCATGGTGAAGGGCGGCATCCCGACCTCCTCAAAAGTCGGGATCGGCAGCAGCGGCACGCCGTTCATCGTTTGCGGGTACACGTCGGCCGAAGCTGGCGCCGCCGCCCACAAGACGGCGACCGCCGCCGCCGCAGCGGATCGACGCCGGGAATGAAAGGGACACATGGAGGGCTCCTGGTTGGTTGCCCCGTGACCCTCCCCCGGCGTGGCGCAAACGGCCTGTTCCCTCATGGCGCCGTCAGCATCCTCAAGGAACAGCAGGCCTCGCGCGTACGGCCGTCGCGCTGCTTTGCGCCAGAGTTCATGGCAGACACGGCCTACGTGGGAGACGCGCTGGCGGCAGGCCCCTGTTCGACGGTGGGCATGCGTCGGAACGCCGCCTTGACCGCCTCGACGGCCAGCCTGGCGAGCTCGGCCGCTTTCTCGCCCAGCTCCTCCATTTGGCTCTTGCCGTCCTTGCGGCCCGGCGTTCCGGACGCAGCCTCGCCGACCTCCGCGTCCAGCTTGGCGAAGCGGGCGGCGATGGCCGTCGTGTCGGCGCGGGCTGCGGCGATGCCCTCCGCCCGCGTGCGGTCCGCCCCATACTGGCCGACCGCGGCCGAGGCGCGGTCGAGGGCGCCGGCAAGCCCCTTCTCCCGCAGCAGGT